>CALBKL010000346.1 GCA_937895985.1 uncultured Solobacterium sp. | reverse complement strand
GCTTCAATCGCTTGATGTGCAGAGATAATACTTACTTCATGTTCGACGGATTCACCACCGAAAAATACTGCGATATTTAATTTCATAAGACCTCCGTTAACACTCCTTATTATACTCTAAACTCCATTCGAAACGAAAATGAAATTTTATAACTTAAAATGAAGTTAATCATAACTAATTAAAGTGGCTGAAAGTGTAGAGAAATCGCATAAACGTGGTAAAATATCAAGGAAGAAGAGGTAGGAATACAAAATGAATAAAATTGCACAGTTTGAAAAAGTAAGTTACGAACAGTTTTATAAGGATTGGCAGAAGACTTTTCCAAATGAAACAAGAGATATTGCGGAAATATACAACGCAATTAAGCTTCCACGACGTGCAACGAAAGGTTCTGCAGGGTATGATTTTTATACACCAATTGGGTTGAAGATTGCCCCACAAGAAACGGTATTAATACCTACTGGTATCAGAGTAAAGATGGCAGATGATTATGTATTGATGTTATTTCCACGTAGTGGACTAGGATTCAAGTATCGTTTACAGATGAATAACACGGTTGGCATTATTGATAGTGACTACTATCACGCAGATAATGAAGGGCATATCTTCTGCAAACTAACAAATGATACAAATGAAAATAAGACAGTTGAAATTGCAAGTGGCCAGGGAATGTTGCAGGGTATTTTCGTATCCTTCGGCATTACGGTAGATGATGAAGTAGATGCTGTAAGAACTGGTGGCTTTGGCAGTACAACAAAATAGAAAGACAGGTAGTAAAATGGATTTAAAACTTTGGCAAGAAATAGATCAGAATGAACCAATTCCAGAACACATTTTGAAACGTATGGAGGAATTCAGACAAAAAGGTGCGATTTTACCTGATGAAAAATATATCAAGCGTCCAACGATGATTGAAGGAATTCGCAAGGCTTCGCTATTAAATAAACAGGTATTAGACGAAGTAGAAAAACATATTCACGTTGGTATGTCGACACAGGAAATCGATGATATTGTTAAAGATTTCACTGAAAAAAATGGTGGAATCTGTGCACCATATCACTATGAGGGTTTTCCAAAACATGTATGCACATCAATAAATAGTGTTGTATGCCATGGGATCCCAAAGCACATTCAGAAACTGCATGATGGTGATATTATCAACGTTGACTGTACAACAATTGTGGATGGCTATTATGGTGATGCGTCCCGTATGTTCTGTATTGGAAATGTAAGTGAAGAGCGCCGTAAGCTTGTCGAAGAAACAAAGAAATGTCTTGAGATTGGACTAGCAGCTGCACAACCATGGAATACCGTTGGGGATATTGGTTATGCAATACAGAAGTATGCGACATCCAAAGGATATAGTGTTGTAAGAGAATTGGGTGGTCATGGAGTAGGCATTGAATTCCATGAAGATCCATTTGTGGCGCATGTTGGTAAGAAGGGTACAGGTATGGTACTTGTACCAGGTATGATTCTTACGATTGAGCCAATGATTAACTTAGGCAAGGCTGCAGTTGTAATCGACCCATATGATAATTGGACGATCAGTACAAAAGATGGTAAAGATAGTGCACAATGGGAATATACAATTTTGATTACAGAAGATGGTAATGAAGTATTAAGTTATTAATATATTAGATAATTTGTGGAGGGTTAGTTGAAAGGACATGAGTAATCACAATATTTATGTAACAGGTCATAAACATCCAGATAGTGATTCAATCTGCTCGGCAATTGCGTTTGCGAATTTATTGAATAAGACTGGTAGTACGGCAATTGCTTGTCGTCAAGGGCCTTTGAATGAAGAAACAAAATTTATTTTACGTACATTTCATTTAGATAATCCGTTATTGATGACGGATGCACGTGCACGTTTAGCAGATATCAATCTCGATACTCCAACAACCATTCGTTATGATGAAACAGTTCATCATGCATGGCATCTGATGTTAAGAACACAAAACCGTTCTTTATATGTTCTGGATGAAAATGAGAATCTATGTGGTATCTGTTCTACAAGTGATCTTTCTCGTTATCGTATCCATGAAGATACTGATTTAAAGGACTTGATGGCAACTGCGACATTAGATAATATCGCACGTACGATTGGTGGCAAGGTTGTATTGCGACCAAATGAATTCAGTACAAATGGTCAAGTACACATCGTTACTTTAGATGATTTAAAACTGGTTGAGAGTTTTATCGCTGGCAGTATTATCATCATGTCCAAAGGCCATGAAAAGCAGCTAAACTTAATTCGTCTAGGTGTAAAATGTTTGGTTCTAACTTGTGATGAACATGCATCAGATGATGTTAAAGAACTAGCGAAGGAGTATGGTTGTGCAATCGTTGAGACACCTGATCGTACCATGCATACAGCGACAGTTATCACGGAGAGTTATTCTGTTTCTCAGATTATGACTACAAATTTAATCTGTTTTAAGAATACAGAGTATGTAGAGGATGTTGCGACAAAGATGAATGCCTCACGTGTACGTAGTTATCCTGTACTAGATGAAAATGGTAAAGTTGTAGGTGGTGTATCACGCTACCATACACGTAACTATAAGAAACTACGTATTGCGCTTGTTGACCATAGCGCAACAAACCAAACAATGAATCATATTGATAAAGCAGATATTGTCGCAATTATTGACCATCACCATATTGGAGATATTCAAACAGATCATCCTATTGAATATCGTAACCATCGTTGTGGTTGTACAAGTACAATTGTGTATGGCTTATATTGTGAGAAGAATATCGTTCCAGATCCAACTATGGCTGGCTTAATGATGAGTGCAATTCTCTCTGATACATTAAACTTTAAGTCTGCCACAACAACCTTAGAAGACATCAATGTGGCTAAGAAGTTAGCAGAACTTGCAGGTATCGATGATATTGATGCTTACGCAAGAGAGATGTTAGGTGCTTCTGTTGCCTTGAAGGATTCTACACCACATGAAATCCTCAATCGTGACCTTAAGAACTATGATATCGGTAAGTATAAGATTTCTATCGGTCAGACAAACTATAGTCATACGGAAGAAGTGCAGAAGTTATTACCTGCATTCAAGGAAAATATGAAGAAGGAACAGAAAGATCGCCATCTAGATCTCTTACTGATGTTATTTACGGATGTAATGGGGAATGGTTCTTACTTCGTCTTCTATGGACCGATGTCCTATGTATTATCAGAGATGATTGAAACACAGATTGATGAACATTCAGGTTATGATCCAAATATCATTTCTAGAAAGCAACAATTATTACCAAAACTATCTGCGATTATCAAAGAACTCTAAGTCCTGCTTTGCAGGGCTTTTTGTGTTACCATAGATGAGTAGAAAGAGGTTTTATGCTAGATATTTGTTTACTAGGTACAGGTGGAACGGTTCCTTTACCAAATCGATGGTTAACATCCTTATTGGCAAGATGGAATGGAAATACATTACTAGTGGATTGTGGAGAGGGTACACAGATAGCCATACATCAATATGGATATTCTTGTAAGACAATCGATACAATTCTTTTAACACATTTCCATACAGACCATACGGCTGGCTTACCTGGTCTTTTACTGACGATGGCAAAGTCTGAGCGTACAGAACCTGTAACGATTTATGGACCAAAAGGATTAACAGAAGTATTTGAAGGTATCTATAAAGTTGCTCGTTATATTCCTTTTGAGATTAAACTTGTAGAGATTGATGGGCCACAAGCAGACTTTGAAGTAAACGGTCTAAGAATCAAAGCATTACATGCCAAACATAGTGTCCCTTGTTATGCGTATATCTTTGAATTAGATCGTACGCGTAAGTTTGATAAGGACAAAGCAATTGCTAAGAATGTACCAATGAAAGTCTGGGGAAAGCTGCAAAAAGGAAATACTGTCGAGTTTGATGGTAAGATATATACACCTGATGATGTGTTGGGTGAAAGTCGTCAAGGACTCAAGCTGGTCTATGCAACAGATACAAGACCATTAGAGGAATTGGTAACATACGGAAGTCATGCGGACCTCTATATCGGTGAGGGTATGTATGGTGATCCAGAAAAGATTGAAAAAGCAAATCTAAATAAACATAGTACCATGCAAGAAACAGCAATCCTTGCAAAGCAAATGATGGTAAAAGAATTATGGTTTACACACTATTCTCCATCCATCAAAGATCCATTGGAATATGAAACAGTCATAAGACAAATCTTCCCGCAGGCAATCATTCCTGCAGATGGACAAAAAAAGGTACTTCGATTTGTGGATGAAGGGGAATAAAATGAGTGTCTATCATATTGTGATTAATCCTGCTGGGGCTAGCGGTAGGACAAATGAGTGTTGGGATATTATCAAAAAAGAACTCGATACAATTGGGGTTGATTATAAAGTACATCTTTCAAATCTTGAACATGGTATCAAGGACATTATGAAGGAATTAACTTCAACCAATGAAAGAGTCAATATCATCTTGATTGGTGGCGATGGTTCTATGAACCTAGCGGTAAACGGTATTGTGAACTTTGAAAAGACATATCTAGGTTTGATTCCTTGTGGATCAGGTAATGACTTAGCTAAGTCACTTGGTATTCATGGTACAGAGATTGAATGTTTACACCGTATTTTAAATGACCAGAATGGCAAAGATTTAGACGTTGGTATATTAACCTACCATACACGCTATGATGAAAAGGGAAATAAGGTATCTGACGAACCGTATTCACGTCGCTACAATATCAGTTCTGGTATCGGCTATGACGCCGCAATTTCTGAGCAGGTTCAAAGATCACCATGGAAGAAAGTCTTAAATGCATTACATTTAGGTAAGCTCATTTACTTGTTTGTCGGTGCACGCTTAATTTTCTTACATCATCACTTCAAGACAAAGATTCAGATTGATGATCAAAGTTATTCCTATGATAAGTTATTGTTTATCGCAACAATGAACGAACCATATGAAGGTGGAGGATTTAAGTTCTGTCCAACAGCGAATCCCTGCGATGGTATCTTGAATGCTTGTATTGCGGATGGTTTAGGTAGAATTGACTTCTTCCGCATCTTCCCTTATGCAATGAAGGGAGAACATGGAAAGTTCAAAGGTGTTTCTCTAAAAGATGGCAAACAAATTCATATTCAAACAGAACAACCAGTATGGGTTCATACGGACGGTGAAGTAGAATATAAGACGGACTCTGTATCTTATCATCTAATGGATGAAAAGTTACACTTCCTTGGTTGGTAATTCGTTATAAAAAGGATTATCTTGATACATGCATTAATGTTCAATATAATCCTTTTTATGTACATATGTATCTAATCATACTTGACGTATCAATATACTATCGTATGATGTAAGTAGATAACTGAAGCAGAAGAATCCGTCTTGTCTACATCCGGCTGAAAAAGAGGAAATGTGGAATGGCCATACGATAAAATGGACGATGGTCCTACCAGTTAGCTATACAAATAGAAAACAGACTTACAATCTAGGTATAGAAAGGAATTGACAGTATGCTTGATGGCGAAGAATTAACAATAGAAGAGTATCATAAGATGTTTACGGATGAATTAAATCGCCTTAGATCCGAAAAGCTAAAAGCCAATTCCGAAGAAAACAATGATACTACTAAGCACTCTAAATAGGGTGTTTTTTATTTGAAGTAGATATAATAAAAACCCAACATTACGAAGGGTTCGACTTTGATTTGAATGGTGTGCTCGATGGGAATTGAACCCACAACCTTTTGATTCGGAATCAAATGCGCTATCCAGTTGCGCCACGAGCACAGAACACTTTATATATTAGCACGGTATGCTATAATTTTGAAGTTATGAATATGAATGTAGATAAGATTAAAATGATTGTCTGTGATATAGACAATACACTGATTCCAAGTGGTTCTGAGCAGTTAAGTGAGCGTAATCGTAATGCTTTACAAACAGCGCTGGCGAGTGGATATGATGTCATGATTAATACGGGTAGACATTATACGTTCTTACAACCAACATTATTTGATGATTTACCAATGGATATCATTGGTACGATTAATGGTGCTTGTTTGGTAAAACGTGATGGAACTGTTTTAGAAACACATCCACTACCAACAGAATATATGGAGCGAATTATTGCGTTTGCGCAAGCGAATGATATTGGTTTAGGGTTTAAGTTTGTAGATCACATCGTAATATACAATGCTTATCAGAAGTATGTGGATGGATATGTAAATGGTGATCCGATTAAGGCACAACTTCTAATTAATGATACGGAGAAGCGCACGCATCACTTAGAATATGGTAATCCTCTAGGAACTTTCTTAGTGGGTGATGAAGATGTAATTTTGGGTTTTGCAAAGGAGATGCCTGACCTAGTATTTGCATGGTCATCTCTAAAGGGATTTGATGTATTCTTGCATTCTATCAATAAGTCATTAACAGTAGAAGCTGTTCTCAAGGAGAAGGGCTATACGTGGGAAAACGTTATAGCGTTTGGCGATGCAGGAAATGATACACCATTTATTCGGAAAGCAGGAATTGGTGTTGCCTTAGGCAATGCGAAGGATGATGTTCGCCAGTATGCGGATATTGTTGCGGATACTTGCGCAAATGATGGTGTCGCGAAGGTATTAGAAGAATTAGGGATTGTATAACAAAAAAAGTAGATGCTGGACATCTACTTTTTGAATGGTTCATACATTGGATTAGGTTGGTCGAATATCTTGTGTTTTTTATTGGTGATTGGATTTCTAAATGCAATCCAGTCTGCCCATAAGCCCATAGCTGGGAAATCTTTTGTTTTAATTCCATAGAGTACGTCATTGACGATAGGATGATCAATACTGGCAAGGTGAACACGGATTTGGTGAGTTCTACCTGTTTCAAGTGTACATCCTAGTAAACTATAAGTTTGATAATTGCCTAGTGCTTCTACATGTGTGATGGCTTCAACACCGGTTTGAGAAACACGATACATACCACTGTTATGACGATCTCTTCCTAGTGGTTTATTGATTGTCATACGGAAGTCTGGATCAATATTACCATTTGTAATCGCTAGGTAGTGACGATGAATTTTCTTGCTAGAAAGTTGTGCGTCAAACCATGGTTGGAAGAATGGAATCTTTGAGTAGATGACAAGTCCAACAGTATCTTTATCTAAACGGTGAATTGGTCGTACTGGTTGTTTGATGCCATGGTTGATCTGGTATCTAGCTGCGTAAGCATTCAAGCATGTTGTATCTCCAGGATCACCATGGATAATCATACCTGCATCTTTATGCACGATATAGATGAATGCGTCTTCATATACGACTTTACATTCTGTTTCTGCAGGAATCCAATCGATTGATTCTTCTGGGAAGGTGATTGTGATTGTTTTGCGGTCAATGATTTCGTTGCCGTGTTTGACTGGGGTACCGTCTAATAAGATTTGTTTATGTAACAATAGTAGATATTTGTTTTTCTTTGATTGATAGTAATCGTTTAGAAAATCTTCTACTGTTTTTTTGAGGTATTTTCCTTCTGGATCAATCGTAATCGTATTGTCTTGTACGAGGTATTTCATTAACCTAACTCCAATACTGTAATAGATTCTACAAGTGGTGTTTGTGGGAATAGGTCATATGGAATTACAGTCACTACGTGATAGCGTTGCTTGAGTACTTTGAGGTTCTTTGCAAGGGTGGAAGGATTACAAGAGATATATACGATCTTCTTTGGTAATACATACATGATGGTATCTAGCATTTCATCATCCATACCACTGCGTGGTGGATCAACTAATAAGCAGTCAACTGTCTTCTTCATCGCAATCTTGCGTAAGCCATGTGCCGCATCATCACAGATGAATTCTGTATTTGTGATGTTGTTTAGTTTAGCGTTGTTTGTGGCATTTTCAACAGCACTTGGAACAGATTCAATACCATAGACGACATTTGCCTTATCCTTGGCCATAAGTGCCATCGTACCGATACCGCAATAAGCTTCTACCAATACCTTGCATGGGTCAATCTTACTGATTGCCATCTGATACATCTTTTCGGCTTGGTCAATGTTTAATTGGAAGAAGGATTCTGCTGAAAGTTGAAGCTGAATCTGATCCATGGAGATGGTTAATGCATGTTGTCCTGCAAGTACTTTTGCGGGTGAACCAAATATCTGATTTGTCTTACGATTGGTATTAAAGGATTGACATAGGGATTCCATACCAGGAATTTCCATGATTCTATCAATGATGATAGAAGGGATATGTTCTTTACCGGTGATAAGGGTACACTGTGCCTTGCCATCGATCACACGTAGAACGATATAACGTAATCCTTTTTGTGATCTCTGGTTGTAGGCATCATAGCCTTCTTCGTTGAGGATACGTAAGATTTCTTTACGGATTTCTTCTAACTTTGGATCATGGATTAAGAAATGTTCGATAGGATGGAAGTGGTTTGTCTTGGGTTCATACATACCATTGACCAATACATCATGTGATTTCTGGACTGGTAGTTTGCATTGAGAGCGATAACTAACTTGCTTTTCACTTGCGTGCATATCACGCACGAAGGAACGTTTTACATTTCCATATTTAAATAATGCTTGTTCAAGAATATCTTGTTTATGACGTAATTGTTTTTGGTAATCCAAAATAAAGAGAGGACAACCATGTGCTTGTTCTAGTGGACTAGGGGATTCAATACGATCTGGTGATTTTGTGATAAGTCGCTTGAGGCGAGCCATTGCGTATTTTGGTTTCTCCTCGATGATTTCAACTTCTGCTGTTTCTTCTGGTAATACTCCATCACAGAACACTGGTTTTCGATTGATAAAACCGATACCTTCGCCGTTGATTCCTAACTTTTTAAATTCTACTTTCATAGTGACCTCGTTTGCTTAAAAGCTTCTTTCTACAATATCTGTGTTTAGCGTATCACGCTTTTATCGTTCTTAATAGATAAAATGGCAAATTAAAGATTAAATTTAATAACCAGAAAAGTGGAAGTTCAAGATTGGGTTGTTGCAAACGCTTTCGTTACGTTTTAAAATGGATATAACGGGAGTCAGAAAATTCTGACAAAGAAAGGGAAAGAATTATCATGAAGAAATTATTAACTTCTGTGCTATCACTTGCAATGATTGCAACGATGGCAGGTTGTGGCGGAGATACTGCAAAGAACAGTACTGCTACAGAAACAGGTTCAGGTAAGGCTACTGCTGAGGTCGCTGTTGTTACTGACGTAGGTCAGTTAATGGACAAGGGCTTCAACCAAGGTACTTATGAAGGTGCTGTACACTATGCAGAAGCTAATAAGTTAACACACAACTACTATCAGCCAGCAAATGGTTCAGACGCAACAGATAACGACCGTATTGATGCGATGAAACAGGCTATCGAAAATGGTGCGAAGATCATTGTGGCTCCAGGATTCTTACAGGCTAAGGCAATGGAAACAGTTGCTAAGGAAAACCCTGATGTTAAATTTGCATTCGTTGATGGTTGGGCTTTAGGTCTACCAAACGTTACAGCTATCGTTTATAAGGAACAGGAAGCTGGTTACTTTGCTGGATACGCTGCAGTAATGGAAGGCTATACAAAACTAGGTTATACAGGTGGAGGCGGAGGCGCTAACCCTGCATGTAATCGTTTCGGTTATGGTTTCGTTCAAGGCGCAAGTGCTGCTGCGAAGGAAAAGGGAATCACAGTAGAAATCAAGTACTCCTATAAGTATGGTTCTACATTCTCAGCTTCAACAGAATTACAGACACAGATTGCTGGTTGGTATGCATCTGGAACTGAAGTTGTATTCGCATGTGGTGGATCAATGTTCCAGTCTGTATTATCTGCAGCTTCTGAATATGAAAATGCAAAGATTATCGGTGTAGACGTTGACCAGTCTGCTGAAAGTTCAAAGGTTATTACAAGTGCTATGAAGGGCTTAAGTGCATCTGTTGAACGTATTTTAGGTCAATTCTATGATGATAAGTGGGACAGTGAACTTGCTGATAAGGCTCAGAACCTCGGCGCAGCTGAAGGTGCTACAGGCTTGCCAGAAGACACATGGTCAATGAAGAACTTCACAGTTGAACAATACAAGGCATTGTTCAAGAAGGTTGCTGACGGTGAAATCGTACCAGATTCTAAGACACCGGATGACGCAAACAACGCTGACTGGTTGAAGGGTATTCCAAACGTAACAATTGATTTTGAAGCGTAATGAAGTCATAAGTTCTTTACAGGGATGATAGTAACGCTATCATCCCTGTATTTGTATATTCTTGTTGTGCGCAAGGACAGTTTTATATCCTGTATCAAAGATACGTGATATAAAACTGCTCATATAACCTTGCAAAAATATCATGTATAATTATCTTACAACAAGAAAAAATTGATTATTACATCATCGGTAATGGAGGATATACTATGGATGAAAATGTAGTTCATGAATCTCCCTATATTATTGAAATGCGCAATATTACCAAGATTTTCCCAGGTATTATCGCGAATGACAATATTACATTGCAGTTAAAGAAGGGTGAAATTCATGCACTTTTGGGTGAAAATGGTGCTGGTAAGAGTACTTTGATGAGTGTTCTTTTCGGTCTATATCAACCAGAAGAGGGACAGATTTATAAGAATGGAAAGCCAGTTCAAATCAATAATCCAAATGATGCGAATGATTTGGGCATTGGAATGGTACATCAGCACTTTAAGTTAGTGCAGGTGTTTACTGTTTTAGAAAATATTATTCTTGGTGTTGAAACAACAAAGCTTGGCTTTATCAGTAAGAAGGAAGCACGTAAAAAGGTTGTTGCGTTATCGAAGTCTTATGGATTAAACGTTGATCCAGATGCGCTAGTTGAAAATATTACGGTAGGTATGCAACAGCGTACAGAAATCTTAAAGATGTTATACCGTGATAATGATATTTTGATTTTTGATGAACCTACGGCTGTATTAACACCACAAGAAATTGAAGAGCTCATGCAAATCATGAAGAGTCTTGCAAAGGAAGGTAAGTCTATCTTATTTATCACGCATAAATTAAATGAAATTATGCAGGTAGCAGATCGATGCTCTGTACTTCGTAAGGGTGCGTATATTGGTACGGTTGATGTGAAGGATACGACAAAGGAAGAGCTATCAAATATGATGGTTGGCCGTGATGTTAAGTTTGTCGTAGATAAAAAGTTAAGTAATCCTACTGATACAGTGTTGGAACTTGAAAGCTTATGTGTCTTTGACAAGATTCATAAGAAGGATAGTGTTCATAATGTATCTTTCAAGGTTCGTAAGGGTGAAATTGTTTGTATCGCAGGTATTGATGGCAATGGCCAAACAGAACTAGTGCATGCAATTACAGGTCTTGAAAAGATAAAGAGTGGTAAGGTAAAACTCAATATTGATGGTGAGATGAAGGATATTTCTCATACTTCGATTCGCTATAAGAATACACATGGTATTTCTCACATTCCAGAAGACCGTCATAAACATGGTTTAATTTTGGATTACAGTTTAGAACAAAATTTAGTTTTACAACGGTATCTTGAACCAGAGTTCCAAAGTCATGGCATGATTCGGTTCAAGGAAGTTCGGAAGTATGCGGAAAGACTCATTCAAGAATATGACGTACGTAGTGGTCAAGGGCCAATTACAATTTCTCGTAGTATGTCTGGCGGTAACCAGCAGAAGGCTATTATTGCACGTGAATTAGACCGTAAGCACAATTTATTGATTGCGGTACAGCCTACACGTGGTCTAGATGTTGGTGCGATTGAGTATATTCACAAACAGATTATTCAAAGTCGTGATAGTGGAGCAGGTGTATTGCTTGTTTCTCTGGAATTAGATGAGGTTATGAACTTATCTGACCGTATTCTTGTCATGTATGAAGGCGAAATTGTTGGCGAACTAGATCCTAAGAAAACAACTGTACAAGAGTTAGGTCTATATATGGCAGGTGCGAAGCGTAATGGTGAGGAGGAGAAGAGCGATGAAAAATAAAAATAAAAAATCCTCTGAAGGATTAAAGTCGCTAAGTGCTTCTTTACTGTGTATCTTCGGCGGTATCTTTGTTGGATTTGTTGTTCTTGTATTACTATCTGTATTTAATCCTCGCATTGGATTTGCGGAAGCAGTACGTGGTATTCTGATCGTTCTTGGTGGACCATTCTCTGGTGGTGGTAACTCATTATTCCAGTTTGGTAACATGTTGTTTAATGCAACTCCATTAATTTTAACGGGTTTATCTGCGTGTATTGCATTTAAGACAGGTCTATTTAATATTGGTGCTCCAGGACAGTACTTAATGGGTGCAATGGTAACATTGATTGTTTCATTATCTATTCCATCCGCAACTGTTCCATCTCCAGTGATTTGGTTGCTAGCATTAATTTGTGGCACATTAGCTGGTGCACTCTGGGGTGCAATTCCTGGTTTCTTCAAAGCATATCTCAATGTCAATGAAGTTATTGTATGCATTATGACAAACTGGATTGCGGCCAATGTAGTTAGCTGGGTATTTAATGGTTCTAAGTTTATTAACGTTGCGGAATCAAAAGTAAACTTCATTATGAAAACAGAAGTAAACAATATCGCAACGGTAACATTTGGTTTGGATAAAATCTTCTCTGGAGGCTCTGTTGTTTCCTATGCGGACGCAAGTATCTTCTTAGCAATCTGTGTAGCCATCGCGCTTTATATAGTGATGAATAAGACGACATTTGGATATGAACTAAAGGCTTGTGGCTTTAATCGTGATGGTGCGAAGTATGCAGGCATGAATGAAAAGAGAAATCTACTTCTAGCGATGGCTATTGCTGGTGGACTTGCGGCGATGGGTGCCTCTATCTGGTGTCTCAATGGTCATCAGGACTTTAAATGGGAGACGTACCAAACTTTACCAGTAGATGGATTCAATGGTATCCCTGCAGCCTTGCTTGCAGGAAATAACCCTATCGGTATTATCTTTACTGCAATATTCTTAAAGTATATCAACGTAGGTGGATCAAACCTAGCGGCGAATACTGCATTCAACGAATATGTATCTCAGTTAATGGTAGCGATGATTGTCTACTTCTCAGGCTTTGCAAGATACATCAGTATGTTACTAAGCACGAAGAAGAAATCCTTACAAGAAATTGAGACAGAGATCAAAAATAGCAAGGAGGAAAAGAAATGATTTTTATTCTTCAGAAAACATTGATTTTTACCATTCCGCTATTGATCGTTGCCTTAGCAGGTATGTTTGCGGAACGTAGTGGTATCATCAACATTGCATTAGACGGTATTATGATTTTCGGTGCTTTTATCGGTGCGGTTGTGACACTATTATTACGACAGAACGTTCCGTTCTTCGTGGATCATAATCAGATTATGTTTGTGGTAGCGATGCTTGCAGCAGCAGTTGCAGGTGCATTATTCTCACTTCTACTTTCCGTATCTGCGATAAAGTTCAAGGCAGATCAGACAATCGCTGGTACAGCATTAAATCTTCTTGCGCCAGCTGTTGCGCTCTTCTTTATCAAGGTATTTACAAGTAAAGACCAGTTAGAGATGGGTACAGCTGTCGATTCTCTTGGACAACGTCATGACTTTGGTTATGTTATCCAAAATAAAGAAGTGACGGGTATCTTTGCGGTACTATTTGATAAGGCTTATATTTCAACCTTTATTGCACTTGCATTATTTATTATCTTATCTATCTTCTTGTATAAGACGAAGACAGGTTTACGTTTGCGTGCATGTGGTGAACATCCACAAGCAGCTGACTCTGTAGGTATCAATGTATATAAGATGCGTTATCTTGGTACAACAATCTCAGGTGCGTTAGGTGGATTTGGTGGTTACTTATATATTGCGACAGTTGCCAATGGTACAGCTTCTGGTGCAGTAGCGGGTATGGGATTCTTAGCAATGGCTATCATGATATTTGGTAACTGGTCACCACTTGGAGTTGCGTTTGGCTCCTTGATGTTTGGATTCTTAAAGTGTTTAAGTGTAGTCTATAACCAGATTCCATTCACAAAGAGTCTACCATTACCAATGTATTTCTATAACATTATTCCTTATCTGGTCGTATTAATTGTGCTAGGCTTCTCTAGTGGAAAATCTAGAGCACCTAAGGCAGAAGGTATTCCCTATGATAAGGGAACACGTTAATCATAAAGATAGAGAAGTTGCGGCAAGCAACTTCTTTTCTTCATGACTTTTGGCCCATTAGAAAAAAGATGGATGTTGTGGTAAAATAGAAATGGTGAAAGTAGGTGATTTCTTTGTATAAAGTAAAAGATATCGTTGTCTATCGAAGAGATGTATGTCGCATTACAGGAAAGAAACGCAGTGACTTTACGGGGGAACAATGCTATATTCTTGAACCGTATTTTCCTACTTCTGGATCTGTTTCTATTCAGGTTCCAGTGTCCAATAAAGCAGGTCACTTACGTGATTTAATTACCAAAGAGGAGATTGATCAGTTGATTATCGATACACCTGATTTAGAGACTCTTGAAAGTAAACCTGCGAATATGAAGAGTCAGTATGCTTCACTGTTAAAGGGAAATGATATTAGTGAATTAGTACGTATCATCAAGACTTCGTATGGACGTAATCAAGAACGTCTTGAACAACATAAGAAGTTAGCTTCTATTGATGATGAATATTTACAGATAGCTGAGAAATACCTATATGAAGAACTTTCTGTTGTGTTGGATTTATCAATTGAAGACACAAAGGACTATTTTGAAAAAGAGGTAGCGAAATTAACTCACAAATAAGAGGTGACTATGAAGAAAAATGATACACTATTGCAAGCTTTTGAGTGGTATCTTCCGGATGATAGTCAACATTGGAATAAACTGAAGGTGCTGGCACCTTCTTTTTCTAATCTGGGAGTTACACTGGTGTGGTTACCACCGGCATATAAAGGAGCTGGTGGAGTACATGATGTAGGATATGGTGTCTATGATTTATATGATCTTGGAGAGTTTGATCAAAAGGGAACGATTCCTACAAAATATGGCACGAAACAAGAATATCTAGATGCGATTGATGCATTGCAAAAAGAAAATATATCAGTTCTAGCGGATATTGTGTTAAATCAGAAAATGGGTGGTGATACAGAAGAAACGATAGATGTCATTAAAATAGACCCAAATAATCGTAATGAAGAGATTGGTGGCGATTATCAAATTACCGCATGGACAAAATTTACTTTTCCAAATCGACATGGAAAGTATTCTACATTTACCTGGAATGCAAGTCATTTTGATGGTACGGACTGGGATGAAAAGAAGAAACAAAGTGCCGTCTATCTTATTGAAGGAAAGAACTGGGATTCAAATGTAGATAGTGAAAATGGTAACTATGATTATTTAATGGGTTGTGATATTGATTTTAAAAATCAAGAAGTACTACAAGAATTTAATCGTTGGGGTAAATGGTATTTAGATACTACCGGTATTAATGGTATGCGTTTAGATGCGGTAAAACATATTGATAATCAATTCTTTAAGAATTGGTTATCTGACATGCGTGCATATAAAGGAGAAAATTTCTTTGCGGTAGGTGAGTATTGGAATGGTGATCTGGGTAAGCTACAGGAGTATCTTGCGGATGCGTCGGATTGTATGTCTTTATTTGATGTACCATTACACTATCAGTTATTAAACGCATCCGATACAAATGGTAACTTTGATATGCGTCAGTTGTTCCAAGGAACACTAGTAGAAACAGATGCGTGGCACGCGGTAACCTTTGTGGATAATCATGATACAGAACCTGGACAGTCATTAGAATCCTTTGTCTTATCATGGTTTAAACCATTAGCGTATGCGTTAATTTTGTTGCGCATTGATGGGTTACCATGTGTATTCTATGGGGATTTATATGGAATTCCTGCTAAGAATGTTCCTGCGGTAGCTGAGCTTCCTACATTAATGAAGATTAGAGAACTTTATGCTTATGGCGAACAACATGACTATTTCGATCAACCAGATGTAATTGGTTGGACAAGAAGTGGTAGTGATGAAGTTAGTGGAAGTGGTTTAGCTGTTGTGTTAACGAATCGATGTGGTGGCTCTAAGAGAATGTATATCGGTACAAATCATACAGGAAAGGAATTTAGAGATATTCTAGGACACTGTTCCAATATAGTTATGATTGATGAAGAGGGTTGTGGAGAATTCTCCTGTACGGATGGAAGTGTCAGTGTATGGCTGGAAAAGACTTTAGAAGTTAAAGTAAGCCTTGACTAACAGAAATGTGTTCGGCGAAAATATAGATGTAATTTGAGGGAGTAGCTGGCACATGCCCGTGCAGCAAGTCAACATACTGGTAAAAACCTGGCTTGTTTTAATTAGCGAGACTCATGATTACCTTTTTGGTAATACATGGTCTTTTTTTATTAACATGTTCCTTACCATATTCAATAGGAGTGAATGGATATGATAAAACTATTAATACAAGCCGCTATGTTAGGTGTTGGTCTTGCGATGGATGCTTTCTCTGTATCAATGGCAAATGGTATGAACGAAAAGAAAATGGCAATATCTAGAATGATTCAGATTGCCATTGTTTTTGCGGCTTTTCAATTTTTAATGCCGATGATTGGGTGGTTTGCGGTACATACGGTTTCTTCTGCTTTTACAATCTTTATGGATGTTGTACCATGGATTGCCTTAATCTTACTACTCTATATCGGTGGTGGGATGATCAAGGATGGATTTGAAGAAGAGGAAGAGGACGAAGCTGAATATGAAGCTAGTACGCGTAAACTTCTGATTCAAGGTATCGCGACTTCGATTGATGCTTTATCCGTTGGATTTACGATTGCAGACTATAAGTTATCCTCCGCATTGATTACTTCAGTTATCATTGCTGTTGTAACATTTATTATCTGTTATGCAGGTGTTGTATTAGGGAAGAAATTTGGAATGGCTTTTGCGAATAAGTCATCTATCTTAGGTGGTATCATTCTTATCTTTATTGGGATTGAAATATTTGTGACTGGTATTGGGTTATTGTAGAAATAACCTTTTTATTTCAAGTACTAGATGAAATGACGCTATATATTTATAGGTTGTTAAATCGTATAATGTGTAGAATACCATATTGTGAAAAGATACAATACAATGAAAGCGGGTACGAATGTGAATAACACGAATATGAGAAGAGAATGTGAAGTACTATGGGCTAAAAATAAATATTATGTGTTAAGCAAATCACATAAAGTATACCTAGAAATCAGAGAATACTTGAAAAGAAAAGAAGTTGATATTCTATATCTAAAAGAAAAAATCTTAAATCTAAGAGATGTAGAAGAGAGTAAAAAAGATTTTAATAATGCAATTCTTCATGTATGGGGATATTTCAAGAAAGACGCAAGTGACGTTGAAAAACAGGGATTATTTTGCATACTAGAAAAATATATGACAGAAAAAGCAAATCAAGAAGCTGTAATAGAATATATCAAGGTTTTATTGAAGAAATATCCAAATCAATATTTACAAGAATCTACTTTATTAACAGGAGAATATGATGAGACTCTGGCATGAACAAATGATTACTCAATTGCCTAAAAATCAACTTCTTGGACAGCATAGAGAATGTTGTGCATTAAGAGGTAATGGATGGGGAAAGAAACATCGGACAGTAAATTATGTATTTTTGTACTCTCCATATTGTCTATATCGTTATCATTCCTTAGTCATGGATGAAATGGAAAAAAGAGGATATCAAGTTTCTGTGGAATGGAGAGATAGGAATTATCGAGGAAAGATAGCAGAAAAGTATGCGAACCTTGAAGAAGTGACGGTAGATACTCCAATTTATAAAGAACATAATCATGAATATTTACTTGAATGTATAGAAAACCTGAAAGAAAAGGGTATTCAATTCACATTGTAAAAAGCTTAATGAACGACACAAAGTGAAGTTGATTAAGCTTTTATTTTAAGTTTGGAAAGATATTGATGAAGTCATCATGAATTGTTAAATCAGCTGTAGAATCATAACTGGTTTGATCACGATTGATTAATACGAGTGTTTTACCTCTAAAGTAACGTAGCAGTCCTGCAGCTGGATATACAACAAGAGATGTACCTAAAACAATACAGGTATCTGCAGTTTGTAATGCATGTAA
>CALBKL010000345.1 GCA_937895985.1 uncultured Solobacterium sp. | reverse complement strand
GTGCAGTACAGGATGAAAAAGACCACCGTATGAAGCATTTACATACCACTGATAAAGCATCTGCAATGATGACTGCTGTATATGATTTCCGAAATCAATGTCGTGCAGCACTAGCTAGTGGTGTCGATTTCGACCAGTTTGAGGAGATGTTAAATGTTGCCTGTGAAAACTCTCGTAATATTTTATCTAGTGAACCAACTGCGTTTCATACATTAAAAATTGGTGCTTTACAGAAGACAACGATTACGGATTACCCTGGAAAAGTTGCGGCGACAATCTACACAGCTGGATGTAACATGAAGTGTCCATTCTGTAATCAGAAAGACCTTGTGTTTATTCCTGAGAAATATCGCTATATCACACCAGAGGAAATTCTTTCATACCTCAATCAGCGTAGTGGCTTATTGGATGGTGTTGTCATCAGTGGTGGTGAACCGTTATTACAGGAAGAACTCATCCCATTTATTCGCCAGATTAAAGAAATAGGCTACGCAGTAAAGCTAGATACCAATGGCACAAATAATGAAAAGCTTGGAGTATTATTGGAAGAAGGCCTGGTGGATTTTGTATCACTAGATATGAAGAATAGTGCCGAGAAGTATCCGCTAACCAGTGGTCTAAAATCGGATATGGAATACAAACATCCAATTTCAGAAAGCGTACGCTTACTGCAAGAATATAAAGTAGAACATGAATTTAAAACAACTGTTGTAAAGGAATTTCATACGGTTGATGATTTGATAAAGATTGCTAAGTTTATTGGTAGTGATGCTCATTATGTATTACAACAATTTGTTTCTTCAGATACAGTTATTCAGCCTGACCTGCATGCATATACTGCAGAAGAGATGGAAGAAATGAAGAAAGCAGTTGAACCATATGTGAAGGCTGTAGAATTAAGATTAGCGAAGGAGGTGTAAGTGATGTATCGTGTAAAGAAAAGAGATGGTAGTACTGCAGCGTTTAACATCAAGAAGGTCGCAAGTGCGATTCGTAAAGCGTTTGATGCATGTGATCGTGAATACACCGATAGCGTCATTGATTTAATTGCACTTCGCATCACAAGTGATTTTGAACCTAAAATCCAGAATAGTTTAATCGATGTAGAAAAGATTCAAGATAGTGCAGAAAAAGTATTAAGTGAATCTGGATATGCGGATGTATCAAAGGCATATATTCTCTATCGTAAACAGCGTGAAAATGTTCGTAATATTACAAATACAACATTTGATTATCATTCTGTTGTGGACAATTATATCAATACTGGAAATCAACACAGTAAAGGGAATACAACGTACTCTGTTGGTGGTTTGATTTTATCAAACTCAGCCTCCATCACCACCAATTATTGGTTGAGTGAAGTATATGATGAAGAGGTTGCTAATGCACATCGTGATGGTTATATTCATATTCATGATTTGAATATGTTAACAGGATGTAATGCAGGGTGGTCTTTAAAAGAGTTGATTCAACAAGGTTTGGGTGGGGTGGCTAAGCAAACTTCTTCCGCTCCTGCAAAGCATCTGATAACCATCTGTAATCAGATTGTAAACTTCTTTGGGATTATGCAGAATGAATGGGCAGGAGCGCAATCCTTCTCATCCTTTGATACGTATCTGGCTCCGTTTGTACGCATGGATCATTTATCATTTGATGAAGTAAAGCAGAGTATGCAGACACTTATCTATGGGTTAAATACACCATCTCGTTGGGGAACGATTTCTCCGTTTGCGAATATCTGCTTTGATTGGACAGTTCCTGAAGATCTTGCGAAGCGTCCAGCGATTGTTGGTGGTGAGGAACAAGACTTTACGTATGGTGATTGTCAGGATGAAATGGCAATCATCAATCGTGCCTTCCTTGAAGTTATCTTAGAAGGTGATGCGGAAGGAAATATATTCTCATTCCCAATTCCAACATATGCAATCACTAAGAAATTTGATTGGAATAGTGAGAATGCAAAATTGTTATTAGAAGTTACTGTAAAGACAGGTCTTCCATACTTTGCGAATTTTATTAATGGTGATTTAAAGCAGAAGAATGCACGTAGTATCTTTAGCGGTACTCATTTTAACGCAAAGAAACTATTTAAGAAGACTGGTGGTTTATTTGCGTATGGAGAAAATACCGGAACGATTGGGACTGTATCTATCAATATGGCTAGACTTGCTTATCTTGCCAAAGATGAAGAAGATTTCCTGAAACATCTAGATAAGGTATTAGATATCTCTGCTCGCTCTTTGAGTACAAAGCGTCAAGTTCTTGCAAGTCTTTTAGAAGCGGGACTGTATCCTTATACCAAGCATTATCTTGGTACTTTTGATAATCATTTTTCTTCGATTGGAATCGTAGGTATGAATGAAGCATGCATGAATGCAAAGTGGATTCAAAAGGGCTTAGATACAGAAGAGGCACAGGAATTTGCGGAGAATGTGCTCATGCATGTGCGTAAGCGTCTAAAGGAATATCAAGCAGACCACCATGAACTCTTTAGTATTGAAGCAGTAGCGGCAGGAGATATCTCACATCGCTTTGCGTTAAAGGATAAAAATGAATATCCTGATATGGTGATTGCGATGCAAGGTGATACACCGTACTACACAGGTAGTACTGAGTTACCAATCGATGGAAATGTAGATTTATTTACTCGTTTAGATATACAGAATCGCATGCAAGAAATCTATACTGGTGGAACCATCTTTAATGTACGTCTTGCGAAGTATGAGTATGACGCAAAAGGGATTGCGATACTTTTAGAGCGTATTATGGAAAACTATACAATTCCATATATCACACTCAATACATGCAATCGTGATTATCCAATTGAAGGTTATTTATACCAAGAGGCTGTTAACGAAAGATGAGTAAACTTCCACAATTAATCACAACAAAAAGCTGTCCAAAGTGTAAACTCATCAAAGAATATATGGTGCAAAAAGACTTCGCGTATGAAGTTATAGAAGCAGAGAAGAATATGAAACTCTGTAGAAATCTAGGAATTATGATTGCGCCAACGATGCTGGTCTATCACCAGGATAGGATTGAACAACTCATTGGTTTTGAGGCGATTCAAAAATTTATCGATAAATAGAGTGTAGAAAGAGCTAAGACATTATGTCCTAGCTCTTTTTGTTAGATTTTATTTTTTTGAAGCAAATTTACGATATCCTGCGAAGCATAGAATAATCACTGCTCCAGCAAGTAGGAAAATATAACCAGTAATATTTGTATGGTCACTTGTTTGTGGAGAAACAGCAGTATTCTGGCTTAGGATAAATTTCCATGTACCTATAAATGTGGTGTCAGTGCCATCTGCTGTAAAAGTATCATGGTCATAGCCAACAAATACCCATTTGCCATTAGAAACTGTGATTTCTGTTTGTGCAGGTGCTTGTGCTGTGATAACTGTTCCAGGTGTGATTCCGTTTACGGCAGAAGGAAGTAAATCTGTAACCGCAGAAGGTAATACTTCTCCATTTTGACTAACGAAGGAATAATTTACATTGGAATTTCCTAAAACTCTTACGCTTGCAGTTTTTGTGACAAATCTACCTGGCGCTACTTCTGTAGAATACGTAATTGTATAATTGCCAGGAGTTGTTGTATCAACATCGTTATGTGTAATACTAATATCACTTGTATTAATTACAGTAGAACCAAATTGATGATATGTAAGATTATCAAATGGATCCCAAGAATCACCAACATGAAGTGTGATATCTTGTGTATCTAAGACTTTAACTAATTCAACATAGAATGGAGAGAGTTGAACATTTGCGGCTGCGTCAAATGTATCTGTCGTTAATGGATTTCCATCTGTATCAATCAGGTTAAGACCAGTTGAGCCTAGAAGGTAACGATAAGATGTCATCAAATCTCCAGCACTTGTACGCTGTACACTATAACCTTCATCCTTAACAGCAGCGAAGATTGGTTCGTTATTGATAGAGTAGCTAGTATTGGAGAACGCAAGACCATCACTTGGTTGTGTAAAGTCAACTGGTGATAACATCATACTGAACATGTTGAAGCGAATGTTTGATGAATTTACAGCAGGCATAAGGGCCTGGATGTTCGCTGGAACTTGACGGTATGTAGAGCCGCTCTCACGAATTGTACCGATAAATACACCATGTAGTTTATCGGCTACCTTATATCTGTAAGCAGAAGAAACGGCTTGTACAGCTGTTCCTTCACGTGCAGGTGAATAAGAGTAAACGATTGTACTCATCTGTACTTGTTCATCTGTTGTTAGTTTCATTGGAATATCCAAAGTTAATGTTTCGCCAGCACGGATAGAGCCATAGAAATTAATAGAAGTAACTGTTGACCAATCAAAACTTGGAAGAGCCTGAATTTCATCATACGTATAGTTTCCTGCTGGAGAATCGTATGACACTCTAAGTGTAGAACTGTAAGTACCTGTTGTTGGATTTGAAGTGAGACGATCTGGATCTGGTACTAATGTTCTACTTGGATAATAAGGAAGTTGTAATTTAATATTTACGTTTGCGTCTGTTGTTGTGACGTTGTTTAGTTGTCCGCAAAGAGCTAAATCATGTGCGTAGTCTCTGTTGTAAATATCGGAATTGTTAGGAACAGTTGTATACCAGTTAATAGTGGAATTTGTATTCCAGTTTGTAGAGGAATACGCTCTATTTCCTGTAATGTTATCGATTGCGGCATAACGGAAGAAATATTCGACACCTCCGCCTGTGTAAATCGCATCTGGATTTGGATTTAATGGATTGTTGTAAAATGGCTGTAGTGTATCGTTGCTTGCGTGAACGGTTGTAGATGGAGTTGTTGTAAAGATTAATAAAGTGCCAAGCATAATACTTAATAGCCAAGAAACAGTCTTTTTCATTGAATTGGTCCTCCTTCTAGTTCAATAATTAAAAACAGAACAATTATATTAGAATAAGTAGTCTACAGCAAGAAAAATGAACAAATAAATGCATAAGTTGTTAAAACAAAACACATTTTGTCATATACATTTTTATATGGCGCAAGAAATGCATAAATTGAAAAGTGGTGCTACAATACATTGGATGAAAATGAATAAACCAAAAAGAAAAGTGAATACAAAAAGGTTACTGTTGGTATTCATCGCAGCAGCGATGTTGTTCGTCACAATTGGTAGTGTGTTATTGTTGGGGCTGTCCTCGTTAATTGATGGCGTACGTAATTATTTTACAGGTGTTTCATTATCTATTGATGAATTGAAACTTAACGTTGAGTACGGTACTAACTTTGACCCTAAGGATATCATTACAAATGTTCATGGTACGGTAGAAGTGGATGGTACTGTAGATACTCACAAAGTAGGTACATATCCAATTACATATATTTTAAAAGATAAGGATGTTCGCAAGGAGTATCAGTATACTGTAAAAGTTGAAGATCATACGGCACCAATCATTACGATGGTGGATTCTGCCATTACGGTAAATAAAGGGGATGTGTTTCAAGCAACGTCACTAGTATCTTCTGTAAAGGATCCTGTTGATGGCAACTTGTCGTATAGTATGGAACTAACAAATGGTACGTATACGATGAGTGGAACTGTGGACACAAACACAATGGGTACTTATCCAATCACTGTAAATGCCAAAGATAAAAACGGTCTTGAAGCGAGTAATACAACGTATGTGACGGTTGTGGATCCTACAATCAGTACGCCGTATAAGATTGGTGTCAATCGTGTATTCAATACGGTAACGATTTACGCATATGACCAAACGACGGGGAGTTGTACATTACCAGTCAAAGCGATGTTGTGTTCAGTGGGACCGGAAACACCTGCAGGTGTATTCCAAACCTTTAATCGCAGTCGTTGGCGTCCGTTATATGGAGATGTCTATGGTCAGTATGTAACAGATATCGTAAATGATATTCTATTTCACTCTGTTCCGTATTTTACACAGAATCCAAGTGATTTGGAGTATGAAGAGTTTAATAAGCTTGGTACACCAGCTTCACTTGGTTGTGTGCGTCTTTCGGTGAAGGATGTAAAGTGGATTTATGATTACTGTCCACTAGGTGTGGCGGTTGAAATTTATGATGATGCGCAAAATCCAGGGCCGCTAGGAACTCCTGAGCAGACGAAGATTGATGTGACAAGTCCAAATCGTGGTTGGGACCCAACCGATCCAGACCCAAATAACCCTTGGCTATCTACGATACATTAAAAGAAAACCCTGTAATGTTTGATAACAACTTTATAGGGTTTTCTTATATAATAGTTGTATCTAGTTTTAGATAGTGAGGAGGTAAGGATGAGCGTGCGCAAGATTTTAATTATCGGAGGTACTGGTGTCATTTCTTCGGCTGTACTAGGAATGCTAGCGAAGAGTCGAGATACCGAGTTATACGTTATCAATCGTGGACATCGTCCATTACCTGTAATGGCGAATCACATTATCTGTGATGCCAATGATACTGCTGAAATGCAGAAGATTATTGGAAGTACTGTATTTGATGCGGTTATTGACTTTGTGGTCTATACACCAGATCAAGCAAGAGATCGTGTATATTTATTCCAAAACCATACAAGACAATATATCTTTATCTCCACTGTCGTGGTATTCAATCATGAAAATAACTTCATTCTCAATGAAGACTCTGTACAGAAGAACCGTTTATCACAGTACGGAAGAGATAAGTCGGCTTGTGAGGATGTATTCAACCAAGCAGCGAAGAAGGGCTTTCCAATCACTATCGTTAGACCTTCACAGACGTATGGCTTTGACCGTTTCCCATTGAGTGTAAAAGGTAAGAATTGCTGGAGCGTTGTATCGAGAATTCTGAGTGATAAACCAGTCATCATCCATGGAGATGGCCAATCTATTTGGCATATGATGCACAGCTTTGACTTTGCGTATAACTTTATCCAATTGATTGGAAATATGAATGCGATCAATCGTTCGATTAACCTTGTTAATCCAGAGATTGTAACCTGGGATATGATTTACGATTCATTAGGAAAGGCATTAAATCGTAAGGTACAGAAAGTACATATCGCATCTGAAACGCTCGCGATGAGCACAAAGTATCCTCTTTCAGAACAGATTGCTGGGGATAAGCAATTCTCTAATCTATATACAGATATCGTAAGAGATACATTAATTCCTGATTTTAAATGTCTTATCAATTTAGAGAAGGGAATTGAACTTTATACACAATATATTTGGGAACATAGTGAATCAAGAATTGAAGATCCTGAGTTTGACTTATGGTGTGATCAAGTGATTAATGATTACCATGCCTATATGGGTAGATTCAATGCAAAATTTTAAACGTAGATAAATCTACGTTTTTTTTCTTGAGATAAAAGTAGTTGACTTATACCCTATAGGGGTATATAACAGATGTATACAACGGAGGTGTGAGATGCATCAATGTGAAGTAAGACATAAAAAAAGAACTGCAGATGAGCAGAGGAAACTTGTGACTAGATTAAAGCGTATTGAAGGTCAGGTACGCGGAATACAGAAGATGGTGGAAGATGATTTATACTGTCCGGATATCTTGGTTCAGGTATCCGCTGTTACAAGCGCATTAAATAGTTTTAATAAAGAGTTATTGGCATGCCATATTCGTGGTTGTGTCGCAACGGATATACGACAAGGAAAAGATGAGTCGATAGATGAACTCGTAACAGTACTTCAAAAGTTAATGAAGTAATTAGAAAAGAGGTTTTATGGAAAAATATATTGTGGAAGGTATGACTTGTGCGTCTTGCCAAGCCAGAGTTGAAAAAGCTGTATCCAAGGTAGATGGTGTACAATCCTGTGCAGTCAGTCTACTAACAAATTCCATGGGAGTTGAAGGTAGTGCAGATCCAAATGCGGTTATAAAAGCTGTCGAGAATGCGGGTTACAGTGCAAAGTTACAGTCAGAGACTACTACCGAAAAAGTAGATACAGCTAGTGTTTCTGCAGAAGAGGAAGCTTTACAGGATCATGAAACACCAAAATTAAAGAAGCGTCTATGGTATTCACTAGGCTACTTAGTGATCCTAATGTATATCACGATGGGCTATGGCATGTTAGGCTTGCCATTACCAGCATTCCTAAATCACAATCATATTGGTTTAGGTTTAACACAGATGTTTCTAACATTAATTTTGATGGTTATTAATAAGAAGTTCTTTATCAGTGGATTTAAGTCATTCATGCATGGTTCTCCAAACATGGATACATTAGTCGCATTAGGTTCTTCTGTATCCTTTGCATGGTCGGTCTATGTATTGTATGTGATGACAGTACAGATTACAGATGGTGTAGCGAACATGGAACTGATGCCACTCTATCATAATCAGTTATATTTTGAATCTGCCGCTATGATACTGGTATTTATCACAATTGGTAAGATGCTAGAAGCTATGTCGAAGGGTAAGACAACAGACGCATTAAAGAGCTTAATGAAGTTAGCACCTAAGAAGGCAACGGTCATTCGAGATGGTGTTGAAACAATCGTTAATATCGATGAAGTGAAGTTATCCGATATCTTCGTTGTAAAACCTGGTGAAAGTATTCCGGTAGATGGTGTGATTGTCTCAGGTGATAGTTCTATCAATGAATCTGCTCTAACAGGTGAGTCAGTACCAGTGGATAAGAGTGTAAATGATACGATTAGTGCAGGTACCTTAAATATCTCTGGTTATTTACAGGCTAAGGCTACTCACGTTGGAAAAGATACGACACTCTCTAAGATTATTCAGATGGTAAGTGATGCGGCTGCCACAAAGGCTCCAATCGCTAAGATAGCTGATAAAATCTCTGGAGTGTTCGTGCCTGCGGTCATTGTGATTTCCATTATTGTAATGATTGGTTGGTTACTTGCAGGAGCTAGCTTTGTATATGCACTTGAACGTGCAATCTCTGTATTAGTTATTTCCTGTCCATGTGCATTAGGACTTGCGACACCGGTAGCTATCATGGTTGGAAACGGTTTAGGATTCCAACATGGCATCTTATTTAAGACTTCTGAAGCTCTAGAAGAAATGGGAAAGATGAATATCATTGCCTTAGATAAGACAGGAACGATTACAACTGGACAGCCAACAGTAAAAGATATCTATCCAATTGGAGATATGAGTAAAAATGATTTACTGCAAATCGCATATTCTGTAGAGCAGAAATCGGAACATCCATTTGCGAAAGCAATCGTTGAAAAAGCCCAACAAGAAAACATTCAAGTATTACCAACAGAACAGTTTAAGAATGTTGTTGGTAGTGGTATCGAAGCAACACTCAATAATCATCTGATGCAAGCAGGATCAATGAGTTATATACGTACAATCGCAGATATATCATCAGATATTCAAGCGAAAGCAGATCAATATGCAAGTGAAGGTAAGACACCACTATTCTTTGCACAAGATGGAAAACTCATAGGTATGATTACCGCTGCAGATACAATCAAGGAAGATTCATTCGACGCAATTACAAAGCTAAAGAAGCTGGGTATGCAGGTAGTTATGTTAACGGGTGATAATGAGCGTACTGCTAGTGCGATTGCCAAGGTTGCAGGTGTTGACCGCGTTGTGGCTGGTGTAAAACCAGATGGAAAAGAAGCAGTTATCTCAGAACTTCAAAAACAAGGAAAAGTTGCGATGGTTGGTGATGGTATCAACGATGCACCAGCACTGACAAAAGCAGATATTGGTATTGCGATTGGTGCAGGTACTGATGTCGCAATTGATTCTGCAGATATCGTATTGTCTAACTCTACATTAACTGATGTTGTTAGAGCTGTTAGACTAAGTCGAGCAACACTACGTAATGTCAAAGAGAATCTATTCTGGGCATTCTTCTATAACTTGATTTGTATTCCATTAGCAGCTGGTTTATTTGGCTTATCAATGAATCCAATGTTCGGTGCAGCAGCGATGGCATTATCAAGTGTTACAGTATGCATGAATGCTTTAAGATTAAATCTATTTAAGATAGATGAAGATGTGGAAGAAAAACATATTCAAAGAGAAAAACATATAGAAAGAAAAGAGGAAAAACAAATGGAAAAGAAGATTATGATTGAAGGTATGGTGTGTGGTCATTGCGAGAAGGCTGTCAAGAATGCACTAGAAAAGATTGATGGTGTAACATCTGCCGAAGTATCACATGTTAGTAAGCAGGCTATCGTAACACTCAACAAAGAAGTATCTAATGAAGAGTTACGTAAAGCTGTTGAAGCAGAAGATTATACAGTTACAGGAATTGAGTAACAACTAGATATCGATGACTATCATCGATATCTTTTTTGGTTAGTTTTATCAAACCATGCATACAAGAAAGAATGTCAAAAAATGGCATTCTTTTTTATACTTTCAAAGGATTTTGTAGTACTATGTTACCTTGTGAAAAAACTAATTAAATATTAAAATAAATGAAACAAACAACAAGGAGTAAACATGTACGAGATTTTTGAGACAAAAGAACGATTGAGTGCAGATAATACCTTGGAAGCCCAAAAAGTACGTAATACATTGAAAGAACATCGTGTATATCTAATCAATTTGATGGCTTCGCCAGGTGCAGGTAAGACAACAACACTTGTCAGAATGATAGAGGAGTTGAAGAAGGATTACCGCGTAGGTGTGATGGAAGCAGACGTCGATTCTGATGTGGACGCAAAGACAATTTCTAATCTAGGAGTAAAAGTAATCCAGCTCCATACAGGTGGTAGCTGTCATATGACAGCAGATATGACTGCCCGCGGAATGGAAAGGCTGAACATTGAAGATTTAGACGTTGTGATTTTAGAGAATATTGGTAACTTGGTATGTCCGGCTGAGTTTGATACTGGTGCGAATCTAAAGCTAGTTATTCTAAGTATTCCTGAGGGCGATGATAAGCCACTGAAATATCCACTGATGTTTCAGGTAGGTGATATCTTACTCTTTAATAAGATTGATACTAAGGCAATCTTTGATTTCGATGAAGAGCTCTGTAAGGCACATGTTCGTAAACTAAATCCAGATATGGAATTTTATCCGATTAGTGCAAAGACTGGGGAAGGATTTAGTGAAATGATAAATGCGATACGCAAGCGTATTGAAGCGTGGAGGAATGTGGAATGAAAATCATAGAACTCCATAAGAGTATAACCGCATCAAATGAAAAGGATGCAGATGCACTACGTGTACAGATGAAAGAACAGGGGACGCTTCTTATCAATCTAATGAGTTCTCCAGGCTCTGGTAAGACAACACTTCTAAGTTCAACGATACAGTTGTTATCTGAGATAAAGATCGCAGTTCTTGAAGCAGATATTGAATCTGCGGTTGATGCGGAAAGAATTGAACAGTTAGGTGCTGTTGCAGTACAGGTACATACAGATGGTATGTGTCATATGGATGCAGGGATGACAAAGACAGGTATTGATGCGATGAAGGAACACGACATTGACCTAGCATTCTTAGAGAATGTAGGAAACCTAATTTGTCCTGCGGAATATGATACAGGTGCTGGAAAGAATGTCATGATTCTAAGTGTGACAGAAGGTGATGATAAACCTCTCAAATATCCATTGATGTTTGAAAAGAGTGATGCCCTAGTCATCAGTAAGATTGATGCGCTACCATATTTTGATTTTGATTTAGAAACGTGTATCAAACGCGTAAAGCGTTTAAACCCAAATATTAAAATTTTCCCTCTAAGTGCTAAAACCAAAGAGGGTATGAAAGAGTGGCTCAACTGGTTACGAGAAGAAACAGGTGAGTGGAAAGTGAGAAGATAATTATGACAACTGCCCCAAAGAAGAGAATGACAAATGAACGTGACTTCGTTCCAGATCCAAACTATGTAGCTGCAGATCCAGAGAAGGAGAAACTATTACTTGACCTTGCATGCATGATTACAAACCGTATCAAGGCAAAGTTAACGCATTCTGTAAAAACAGAAGATCCAGAATACTGGATGCTAGATGAACTACTTACAAAAGAAGAAGTAAAGTTCATGTTATCGTTCAAGAAGACTCGTGTTGGATATAAACCAGAAGTTCTAGCGAAGAAAAATAACATGACGCTAGAAGAAACACAAAAGATGATTGACCATCTCTGTTGGATTGGTTTGATTGAGATGAACCGTGAAAATCCAGAGAACGAGAAGCAGTATAATGTACCTATTTTCGTTCCAGGTTCTGCTGAGTTTATGATGATGAATGATGAACTAACAGCAGCACATCCAAACCTTGCGACATTCTTTAACCTAATGACACAGATGCCATTAGAACCTGTAACACCAATGGTTCCACTTGGTGGTGGTGGAATTGGTATGCATGTTATTCCTGTAGAAAAAGCGATTGAACATGTAAATCAATCCGTATCTGTAGAGCATTTAAGTCATTGGTTAGATAAGTATGATAAGTACGCAATCAGTCAATGTACATGCCGTCGCCAACAAGAGATGCGTGGTGAAGGCTCTGGTGAAATCAACGGTGAATTCTGTATTGGTGTTGGAGACATGGCAGAATATCAGGTGGACCGTGGTAGAGCACATTATGTTTCCTATGACGAAGTCTTAGAAATCTTAAAACGTGGTGAACGTCATGGCTTCGTACATCAAATCACAAACATTGATGGTGAAGGTAAGATTGTAGGTATCTGTAACTGTGCACCTGGTGTATGTAATGCCTTACGTACATCACAGTTATACAACACACCAAACTTATCTCGTTCCGCATATCGTGCACATGTTGAGAAAGAAAAGTGTGTTGCCTGTGGTAAGTGTGTTGAAGTTTGCCCAGTTGGAGCTGCGAAGCTTGGTCAGAAGTTATGTACAAGTTTAGGTGCAATCAAATATCCAACAACATTACTTCCAGATGAGACAGAATGGGGAGAAGATCATTGGAATCCAGATTATCGTGAAACGTCTAAGATTAACTGTTATGACACGGGTACTGCACCATGTAAGACTGCTTGTCCTGCGCACTTAGCAGTACAAGGATATGTAAAGATGGCTTCTGAAGGAAGATTCATGGATGCTCTCAAACTAATCAAGCAGGACAATCCATTCCCTGCGGTATGTGGTGCAATCTGTAACCGTCGTTGTGAAGATGCATGTACTCGTGGTAAGGTTGATCAACCTATCGCGATTGATGAAATTAAGAAATATATCGCTGCACAAGAATTAAACGCTGAGACACGCTTCGTTCCTTTATGCGAAAAGGACGATGGTGGAATGTGGTCTGATGACTATAAGATTGCGATTATCGGTGCAGGTCCTGCTGGACTTTCGGCAGCCTATTATCTCCGCATGCATGGATATCCTGTAACAGTATTTGAAAAGGAAAGCCGTGCAGGTGGTATGTTGCTGAATGGTATTCCATCTTTCCGCTTAGAAAAAGATATTATCGAAGCTGAAATCGATGTTCTACGTCAAATGGGTGTTGAGTTTAAATACAACATTGAAATTGGTAAGGACACAACAATCCCTGCATTACGTAGTGAAGGCTATAAAGCATTCTACATTGCGATTGGTGCCCAAGGTGGACGCAAGACAGGTGTTCCTGGTGAAGACGCTAATGGTGTTCAAACAGGTGTAGAGTTCTTGCGTAAGGCAAATAACGAAGAATTAAGACATGCATTAGAAGGGGATGTAGTCGTTATCGGTGGTGGTAATGTTGCGGTTGACGTAGCACGTACTGCTGTTCGTTTAACAGAAGGCAAAGTCACAATGTTGTGCCTTGAAGGTGAAAAGGAAATGCCTGCAGCTAGAGATGAAGTACTAGAAGCCAAGGAAGAAGATATTTCTGTAATGAATGGTTGGGGTCCAAAGGAAATCCTAACTGAAAATGGAAATGTTACTGGTGTTGTATTTAAGAAGTGCTTATCTGTAAAGGATGCGGATGGTAAGTTTAATCCTCAATATGATGAAAGTGAAACTATCACAGTTCCATGCAAGAATGTATTACTCTCCATTGGACAATCCATTGAATGGGGCAAACTATTAGAAGGCACAAAGGTTGAACTCAACCGTAACAATACTGCTAAGGCTGACCCAGTCACATTACAGACTGCTGACCCAGATATCTTTGTGGGTGGTGATGTATATACAGGTCCAAGATTTGCGATTGATGCGATTGCGGCTGGTAGAATTGTAGAAGATTCCATTAATCGTTTCGTTCATCCAGGACAATCCATGACAATCAACCGTGACCTACGTCATTTCATTGAATTAAATAAGGATGATGTTGTGTTAGAAGAATTTGATACAGCTAAGCGTCAAGTTCCTGGACATAAACAAGGAAATCCAAAGGCTACATTCAACGATATGCGTTTGGCATTTACAGATGAACAAGTTCGTACAGAAGCAAAACGTTGTTTGGGTTGTGGTGCGACATTCGTTGATCTCAATAAGTGTATTGGTTGTGGTCTATGTACAACACGTTGTGAATTTGATGCGATTCACTTACAAAGAGATTTACCAGATGCGTCAAGAATGTATCGTTGTGAAGATAAGATTAAGGCTGTTCTTCCTTACGCCGCAAAACGTAAGCTTAAGATTTTATTCAAGAAGAAGAGTAAATAACCATGCATGAGATGGGAATCGTTACACACCTTGCGAAATCTCTTACCGAAATGGCAGAAGAAAACAAGGTTACAAAATATGGCTCAGTAACCCTAGAGGTTGGTGAAGTGTCTGGTATCATGACAGATTACTTCATAGATTGTTGGGATTATTTCAAAGTAAAGTATCCTCTATTACTAGAGTGTGAATTAAAACTAGAGACAATTCCTGCCGTGACATTTTGTGAATCGTGTAAACAGGAATATGAGACAGTAAAACATGGAAGAATATGTCCATATTGTGGTAGTGAAGAGACATACCTTGTAAAAGGTGATGAATGCGTTATCAAAGAAGTTGAAGCAGAAACAGAAGAGTAGAAATTCAAAATCTACTCTTCTTTTTTGAATGAATTGATATATAATGAACATTATTCTTTGAAGGGAGGAACGATACGATGAGAAAAAGCATGGTTGAGGGAAACTCTTTAAAACTGATATTACAGTTTGCAATTCCTCTCTTGTTAGGAAATCTATTCCAACAAACATATAATGTGGCAGATGCCGCAATTGTAGGACAAACACTAGGTCCTGCAGCGCTAGCAGCTGTTGGTGCGACCAGCAGTGTCCAGTTTTTGGTATTGGGATTTTGTATTGGTACAATGGCAGGTTTTGCGGTACCAATTGCTCAACGCTTTGGTGCAAATGATTCAAAGGGAATGCAGAGATTTGAATTTCAAGGTTGTATTTGGACATTTATTATTGCGGTGATTATAACTGCCGCAACGTGCTTTTTCTGTCCGTTAATCTTGGATTTATTACGTGTTCCAGCTGAAATCTATCAGGATACATATAACTATATTATTGTGATTTTTATTGGCATACCTTTTACACTTTTATATAACTACTTATCGAGTATCCTACGTGCAATCGGTGACTCTAAAACACCATTTATCTTCTTAGCAATTTCAGCTGTACTGAATATCTTCTTGGATATCTTCTGTATCATTAACTTGAAGTGGGGAGTTGCAGGAGCGGCAATTGCGACTGTATTCTCACAAGCTGTATCAGCTGTTCTATGCTTAATTTTAATTGTGATGAAATTTCCAATTCTACACATTCATTCAGAAGAAAGAAAGTTTGATTCAGAACTATCAAAACAATTGTTGGTAATGGGAATTCCGATGGGTTTACAATATTCAATTACAGCTATTGGTTCAATGATTATGCAATCGGCAAATAACTCTCTAGGAACAGTGTATGTTTCTGCCTTTACCGCTGGTGTCAAGATTAAGCAGTTCTTGTTGTGTCCATTTGATGCCCTAGCTACTGCTGTTTCTACCTTTGTCTCACAAAACTATGGCGCAAAGAAAGAAGACCGTATCAAAGAAGGTTTGCGTAAGGGTACTTATGTTGGTGTTGCGTATGGTGTGCTAGCAGGAATCTTCATGATTCTATTTGGAAAAGTACTCAGTACTTTATTTATTACAGGTGATGAAACAGTACTATCTGCGGCAGATTTATATCTAAGAAGAGCGGGATATGCTTGGTGGTTATTAGGTATCTTGAATGTTGTGCGTATGAGCATTCAAGGATTAGGATATGCGATGCGTGCAATCTATTGTGGTGTTGTTGAAATGATTTGTCGAACAGCCGTCTGTGTATTTTTGGTAGCAGACTTTGGATTCAATGCGATTACGTGGGCTGATCAAAGTGCATGGCTTGGAGCGGTACTCTATCTAATACCAGTAACGATTATCACGATGCGTGATATTTCAGAACAGATTCACAATGAAGCTAACGCAGATATTTTAATGAAGTAAAAAAAGATCACATGAAAATAGTGCGGAAACAATAAACATTAAATTTAAAAATGAAATAAGCATAGTATTTTATTCTTTAAATTAACAGATTGTTGAAGTATCGTTTATTTTCATAGATGATCTTTTTTAGTGAATTGCTGGTTTAATTTCTTGTGAAGAATTATACCTCTTCCGTCCCGAAGGTATAGTATTTAATTGATTTTTTAATACAAACTGTTGATAAAACAGTTCCAATCACAGGAAAAAGGAAAAAGTATATGTTTTCAATCAGATTACAGTTTTTAATCATCATTTTAGTAGGAATAGCACTTGTTAAATAAATAGGTATGATATAGATGAAAATACTACGAATAAAAGTATTAAAAATTTTATCAGGTCGATCTCGTAATTCTAGTAATTCTACCATAATTGGATTAATAGCTTCCGATCGAAGTCCTATAAAATCAAGACAAATAATTAATAGAAATATTACACCCATTGAGTATACTGCTACCAGAAGGAATAAGAAATTCAGTATATGAAGCGAAATGTGATTTAGGTAAAGACAATATACATTAAAAACTATTAAAAACGGAGTAATAACAAGAGACTTCAAATTCAGATTTTTTGCAATATAAAATACTGTTAAAGGTAAAGGTTTTAAAAGCGAATAATACATTTTGCCATTGCGAATATCAATAGATATAGTATCAATGGCCTCCGAAAATAAAATTGAATAGATATTATTAATGAGAAAACTATTGCTAATATACAATAGCATCTGGGAGTTGTTGTAGCCAGCAAAAAGGAAAATAGTTCCTCCTAATAAAAGGTATACAAAGATAGTAGAAAGATACATGCCTAAATCGGCAAGCATCCAGCTTGCTAAGTTGGCCTTATAAACGGTGGCTTTTTTCCATGAGAATCGTAAGCACGATACTATATATTGAAACATATTACACTCCGCAACTTTGATATTTTTTTATTCCATCTCCCCAAATAAATATGGAGATGATTAAAAAAATTATGATATAAATAAGTGGAATTATGAACATAAATGGCTCAATTAAGAAATTGGAATCGGTAATAATTTTTGTTGGTATATAACTAATATATGGGAATGGTGTCAGTAAAAGTATTTTTTGAATTGATTTGAGAGTTAAGTCAAAAGGGAATAATGATCCGGATAAAACGTAAGATATGAATGAAATAAATGCTTTTAACCCCCATATTTCTGTGAAATAGAAAGCGGATAATCCAATTAGGATAGAAATCAAAATACTAATCGAACATGCATATAGTAAGAATGGAATAGCTTTTAGCATGCATGCAAGTATATTAGATGTTCCCAATGCAAATATACTTACTGTAAAAATCGGGATATATACGCAAATAATGCGGACAGCCATTTTTGCTAGAGCTTTGAAAATAACTAGTATAAAGTAACATTTTGGTAAGAGCAGCTTTTGACCTAAACCATTCCCTTTGATATCTTTTGCAATTTCTCTAGATACATCCATGGTAATTACCACGTAGGTTAAATTAGAGATAATAACATATAGGATTATCCCGCTATTGGTATATGCTTTAATATCAGTAGTTGACATAATACTGATGATAAAAAAGCAATTAATCGTAATTGGAAAAAGTACAGATCCCAGTACTTCTCCAATGAAATAGAGAGGATACGAGACATATTGTTTGAATGAATTCTTCAGCAAACTTGTAATCACTATTTACTCCTTCTATATAATTCCTCTATTACCTCATTCAAGTCCATATCAACTAAGTTAATTTCTTTTAATCTATCAGAAGGTATTTTTCCTATGGTTTCTATGAATTTTTGGT
>CALBKL010000344.1 GCA_937895985.1 uncultured Solobacterium sp. | reverse complement strand
CACGTGAAGAATACAACAACTATTTAAAGCAATATGAAAGTGATTGGAAAGCCTATTTCTCGGTGGCGAATAGATATGCTAGTTATGGAGAGTATGAAGAAGCAATCGCTCTATTTGAAAAATCATTTGCAGTACAACCAGTACCTCGTTATATCGATCAATTAGAATCAATTGCACAGTTATATCTTCGCATGCATAAAAAGTCTGCGGCGAAACAAAGCTATAAACGTGAATTACAGCTATTGAAAGAAGAATGGGCACAAGAAGATTCAGCAGATGTACAACGAGTGAAAGCACTAATAAAAAAGTGTAATTGATAAGAAAAATGGATTGACCATTTATTGGCCAATCCATTTTTATCATTCTGTTGATTTATTTTTCTGATTCAAACGTTCTTTCGCAACCGATAACATTAACTTAATACGGTTTTCCTGATTAACCTTCGTAGCACTAGGGTCATAGTCAACAGCTGTGATATTTGCGTTTGGATACTTCGCACGAATCCGATTGACGACACCTTTACCAGCGATGTGGTTTGGTAAACAACCAAATGGCTGTGCACAGACAATATTTTCATATCCTGTTTCAATTAACTCAATCATCTCAGCGGTTAACAACCATCCTTCACCCATCTTTACACCAAGAGATAGGATACCATCAGGTTTCTTCATTAATTCCTTGAAGGACATTGGACCGTGGAAGCCTGCGCTTTCCATAGCTTTGGCCATGGCGATACCAATACTATCTAAGAATGCTAGTAGAAGGTCAGCTACTTTGCGCTTGACAAATGGGCCACCATAAATCTGTACATCTAATGTAGCATTGGCAACACAGTATTCGATATATCCCATAAGACCTGGCATATTAACTTCACAATCTTGTGATTCTAGGAAGGAGACTAAGTCATTATTTCCCATAGGGGAGAACTTTACATAGATTTCTCCTACGACACCAACTTTTACCTTTGGTGTACGATTTACTGGAATTTTAGCGAAGTCATTTGCGATATCTTTAAAGCGACGCTTCATAGAGAAGATAGTATAGTTTTTATTGTGGTTTAACCAATCCTGTACTTGTTCTGTCCATTTGGTAACACAAGCAGCCGCATCTCCCTTATTAATCTCATATGGTTTTACTTGATTGTGTAGTGCGGCGATTAAGTCACCGTATTCTGCAGCGGCTAGAACCTTGAGCAGAAGACGTAAAGTCATTGGCATCGAGGATCCTTTTTCAAGACCTGACGCATTTAGTGATGCGACAGGGATATAATCATAGCCTGCTTTTACAAGTGCCTTACGTAATAACTTAATGTAGTTAGAAGCACGACAGCCTCCACCTGATTGTGAAATCAATAGGGCTGTATGCTGTAGGTCATACTTACCACTGTTTAAAGCATCTAAGAATTGACCAATAATTAATAATGCGGGATAACATGTATCATTGTGTACATACTTCAAACCCAATTGGGAAACTTCTGCACCAGAGTTTTCTAGCATGACAATACGATAGCCCTCACTTTCCATGGCAGCCTTAATCGCAGCAAACTGCATTGGAGCCATGTTAGGCGCAAGAATCGTATGTGTTTTTAACATGTCTTTTGTAAAGTTAGGTGTCATGTATTCCATTAGGATTGTTCCTTTCTTTCGTCTAGAGCGGCGAATAATGAACGTATACGGATATTGACGGCACCGAGGTTGGTGATTTCATCAATCTTTAACTGTGTATAAAGTTTGTTTCCTTCTTGAAGAATTTCCTTTGTTTCATCGGAAGTTACGGCATCAAGGCCACATCCGAAGGACACAAGTTGAATCAAGTCCATATCCGCATGATTGACACAATATTTTGCGGCGGCGTAAAGACGGCTGTGGTAGGACCATTGGTTTAAGACAGAAGTTTCGAACTTTTGAACTAAGTTAGAGATACTGTCTTCTGTAATGACGCAAGCACCATGTTGAATAATCAATTTATCGATACCGTGGTTTACTTCTGGGTCGACATGGTATGGACGACCAGCAAGAACGATAATACGTTTACCTTCATTACGGGCTTCTGTCATCATACGCTCTGCTTCTTTGCGAGTATCTTCCATGTGCTTGCGGTATGCAGTATACGCTACTTCAATTGCGTTATGAATATCTGATGTCTTTAAATCAGGGTAGTACTTCTGCATGATCTTTGGCATTAAGCGAACAAAGTCTTTACGTTGTTCGAGGTTAAGATACTCATAGATAAACTTTGTATCTTCTAACTCACGAATATTACCTGCTAGAACTTCAGGATAGTAGGCAACGACAGGGCAGTTATAGTGATTATCACCTAACCCTTCATCAACGTTATAACTCATACATGGATAGAAGATCGCATCTACATCTTTCTTGAGTAAAGCCATGATATGACCATGTGTTAACTTGGCAGGGAAACATACTGTATCACTAGGGATAGAGCCTTGACCTGCTTGATATAACTTACGGTTACTAAATGGACTGACAATTACCTGGAAACCTAGGTTTGTAAAGAAAGCATGCCAGAATGGTAATAGTTCATACATGTTAAGAACCATTGGAATACCGATTTTACCACGTGTACCAGTACCTGGATTTTTCATTAGTTGGCTGAGTTGTTGTTGCTTGTATGCATATAAGTTAAGTGTATCATCATTGGACTTACCTGTAATTGGACGGTCACAACGATTTCCAGTGATAAAGCGTTTGCCATCTTGGAAGACACTAACAGTCATCTGACAGTGGTTACCGCAAAGTCCACATTGAACGTTTTGAACTTTCTGTGTGAAGTTATTGAGCTCCTCTAGTGTAAGGATAGAAGAAGTTGTACCTGGTTTACTATGTTCTTTACCGTGTAATGCTGCACCGTAAGCACCCATTAAACCAGCAATATCAGGACGTACAACATCTACACCCATCTCTTTTTCAAATGCACGTAATACAGCTTCGTTATAGAATGTACCACCTTGTACAACAATCTTCTTACCAAGTTGTTCAGGGCTTGAAGTACGAATAACTTTATATAATGCATTCTTAACGACAGAAATAGAAAGACCAGCAGAGATACAGTCAAAGCCTGCACCATCTTTCTGTGCCTGCTTAACGCTGGAGTTCATAAATACTGTACAACGGCTACCAAGGTCAACTGGTTGCTTTGCAAAAAGTGCTTCTTGTGCAAAGTTCTTAACGCTATAACCAAGAGCTTCAGAGAATGTCTGTAAGAACGATCCACAACCAGATGAACAAGCTTCATTTAAGAAGATGTCAGAGATTGCGCCATTTTCAATCTTAAAGCACTTCATATCTTGACCACCGATATCGATGATGAAGTCTACATCTGGCATGAAGTGTTTCGCAGCTGTAAAGTGTGCAACTGTTTCAACAAGACCAAAGTCAGTATGTAATGCATGTGTCATTAAGGCTTCACCATAACCAGTTGTTGTTACAGATTGAATCTTAAGGTTTGGATGTGCTTCATATAAACCCTTTAAGACTTCAATGACGATAGGTAGTGGGTTACCACTGTTAGATTGGTAGTCTGTATAAAGTAGGTTTGCGTTATCATCAATGACCGCAACTTTAATAGTTGTCGAACCTGAGTCGATACCAATATGAACAGGGCCAGTATTTTCATCAAAGTCTACGCGTGGAACGCTAGCCTTTGCATGACGTTTCTTAAATTCGTTATATTCTTCTACGTTATTAAATAGGGCTGGTAAACTTGCGTATGTTGCAGTTTTACCATAGTTGGCTAAGCCTTTGACAACATCATCAAAGACAACTTCCTTATCTGCGTAGTATGCAGCACCTAAGGCAACGTATAAAAGACTGTTTTCAGGACAGACACCTTCAATCTTGAGTGTTTCGTTAAAACTATCACGTAAACACTTAGAGAATGTAAGTGGTCCACCTAAGTATAAAATCTTTCCAGAGATTGGACGTCCTTGGGCAAGGCCGGCAATGGTCTGGTTTACAACTGCTTGGTAAATAGAAGCCGCAATATCACTCGCTAAAGCACCTTGGTTGATTAATGGTTGTACGTCCCTCTTTGCAAATACACCACAACGAGCCGCAATCGTATAC
>CALBKL010000343.1 GCA_937895985.1 uncultured Solobacterium sp. | reverse complement strand
ACTATAGTAAAATACAAACATATTAGGAGGAAACAAAATATGGCAGAAACACTAAATAAAAAGAGCATTGCTGAGTTAGTAGCTGAACAGCACAACTTAACTAAGAAAGAAGCAGCTGAAATCGTTGATTTAGTATTTGATACTGTTTCAAGTACTTTAAAAGATGGTGGTCGTGTTGATATTTCTGGATTTGGTAAGTTTGAAGTGAAGACACGTGCAGCGCGTACAGGTATCAATCCACAGACTAAAGAAACAATCACAATTCCTGAATCAAAGGTTCCAGGATTCAAGGCAGCTAAGAACTTAAAGGAATTAGTTAAGTAATCTACTAGACACTCAATTTTGAGTGTCTTTTCTATTATATAAATAACTTCGCATAATGTATGTTATGCGAATTAAAAATATATAAAAAGATGAGTATCATATCAAATGATTACTCATCCTTCTTGGTTGAAATATCTAAGTCTTGTGAAGCCAAAGGATTAAACTTATTATAAGCATCAAATAATTGTTTATTTTGTACGTGTGTATATATTTCTGTGGTTTGAATATTACTGTGACCAAGTATCTCTTGAATACTACGTAAATCAGCACCACCTTGTAACATGTGTGTTGCGTAACTATGTCTTAGTTTATGCGGTGTAATGTGCTTCTGAAAGTTAAGCTCAACACATTTACGTTGCAATAGCAATTCTACATATTTGCTAGTAATCTTACGACCAAAACGATTCAGAAATAATAGATTTGTTTTTTTCTGAATTAGATTAACGCGTGTTATTGAAACATATTGCTTTAGAAGTGAAATACTACCTTTTGGTATTGGTACAATACGCTCTTTATCCCCTTTTCCGAGTACACGAATTTTCCCTGTATCAAGGTCTACTCGGTTAATTGTCAGATTACATACTTCAGAAACACGTAAACCACAGCTATAGATGGTTTCTAATAATGTATGATCTAAATTATCCTGAATATTGGTATCGTCAAAAGATTGCATTAATCGCTTGATTTCATCCACTGTGCAGTATACAGGTAATGTTTTAGGACCTTTATGTACTTGTAGGTTTAAACTTGGATCAGATTCATCATGCATCATTGCCATAAACTGATGAAAAGAGCGTATTGCAGCTGTCATTCTTGCTAATGAAGTAGATGCTTTATTTTCGCCTTGGTTTGCGATAAATTCTTCAATTAATTCTGCTTTTATCTTTTTTGTATTAGTAATGCTATGTTCTTCTAAAAAACGAATATATTGTTTTAAATCATTTGTATAAGAAGATACTGTACGCTTGCTTTTACCTTCGTTAATTTTGAGATTTGTAAAATATTCTGTAAATGCATCATGAATCTTCATGAGTATTCTCCTTTAAAAGATTACT
>CALBKL010000342.1 GCA_937895985.1 uncultured Solobacterium sp. | reverse complement strand
TGCTAAGAATAAACCAGCAACACTTCTCTCATTTACAGGCATCGCTAATACATCTTTTCCATCATATGTAATAGAACCTTTTGTAACAGTATATACAGGATTACCCATAATCGCTGCGAGTAATGTTGATTTACCATTACCATTTGGGCCCATTAAGGCGTGAACCTCATTTTCTCCTATTGTAAGGTTAACACCCTTTAAAATTTCTTTATCCTCCACTGATACGTGGAGATCTCTAATTTCTAAAGTTTTCACACAATCACCTTCATTCCGCTACTTATTGTAACATCTTCCGGCAAATTCTTGGGATTATACTATCTCACTTGTGAAAATTTCTTATATTGTGATTCTTCACACAAAGTTCAGTGAATGAAAATTGCATTTAAATCGCTTTTACACTATAATAAATAAGCGTTTTTACGTATAAAAATTAGGAGGTATTATGGGCAAATTCTTGAAAAAGAACTGGTTTGTAATGTTAGTGGTAGCAATCTTCCTTGCTATCAGTGTGTATTACATTTACGATACAAACAAAGGAAAATTAAAAGGTAAACAAACAAACGGAGAAGATGTCGTTTATTCTATCGATGATAACGATACAACGGCTTCCGAATTCTATGAAACACTCTTTAGAACAAATGGTTCAAATGCTCAATTGACATTGTTCAAACGTACGGTAGCTGATGCTAGTATTTCTACAACAAATGAAATCAAAGATGCAGCCGCTAAGCAAGCTGAATCTATTATTGCTAACTATAAGAATTCTTATGGTGCAAACTATGAAGCTAAGTTACATGCAGATATGGCAAAAACTGGTTATACAGATTTAGAAGAATACTTAATTCAACAACAAAAAGTAAATCAGTTAACAGCTGAATACGCAAAGCAGCATTTCGATGAATTAAAGATTCGTCAAGTATCTTACATCTTGATTAAGTTCACAGATAGAAACAACCCTACTGCTGAACCTACAGAAGATGAAGCAGCTAGAATGAAAGCTGTTGATGATGAATTAGCAGCTGGTGATGATTTCGCTACAGTTGCTTCTAAGCACAGCGAAGATACATCAACATCTGTTAATGGTGGTGTATTAGGTGTTATCGATAAGAACACATCTACATTGGATGCTGCATTCTTAGAAGCATCCCTCGCTCTCAATGAAGGTGAAGTAAGTAAGTGGGTACGTTCTTCTAACTTCGGTTATTTCAAGATTATTGCGAATGCTACAACACAAGCTAAGCTTGAAGAAGTTGCTGGAGATAATCCTTACTTAACATTAGTTCAAAACTACGATACAACTCTTTCAAATCAGGCACTATGGTCAAAAGCTGAAGAATTAGGCATTGATTTCAAGGGTAATGATGAACTTGAAAGTTCAATTAAGAAAGCTATGGGAATTAAGACAGAAAGTGAGGAAACAAAATAATGACAAAGTTTAAGAAACTTACTGCCGTTGTTTGTGCTGCTATCCTCTTATCTGGATTAACTGGATGTAGTGATGCAGTAGCAAAATTAAAAGATAGTAATGAAGTAATCTTCTCCATTGGTAAGAAGAATATTACAAAGGGTGATGTATTCACATTAATGAAGCAGAACGCCGGTGCTACTACTGCTGTCAATGAAGCAAGTAAAGCAATCGCCGTAGCAGAAATTGAAGTTACAGATAAGATGCAAAAAGAAGCAGAACAAAGCCTTGCAAACTATAAGTCTATGTATGGTGATACATTTGCTTCCTATATGAAAAATAACAACTTGGATGAAGAATCATACCTGAAGGAATACCTTATCCCTTCTCTTCAGGCTAAGGAACTAACAAAGAAATATATCGATGAGAACTTCGACTCTCTAGTAGATACATACAAGCCAGTAAAGGCTACAGTATTAACCTTTACTGCCCAAGCAGATGCTGATGCAGCGTTAGCTGACTTAAAAGGTGGTAACACTGATTTTGCTGCAGTATCTACAGCCCACAACGGAACAGGTACTCCTGTATCACAGATTTACACAACTGAATCATCCGACTTAGATGCATTAGTACGTACTATCATCACTTCAAACTCACCAAGCGATCCTTGGACAGAGTCACCTGCTAGTGATGGTGCGAAGTTCTATGTTATCAAGGTTGATGAAAATGATGCTTCAAAGATTAAGGATGATGTTGATACAGCTCTACAGAAGATTAATCAAGTCTCTGCAGACGCATCAACATACTTCTTCAAGAAGCACAACTTCCACATCTACGACAAGACTATCTACGACTCCATCAAGGACAAGTATCCAGATATTCTAGTACAAGATATGAAATAAAAGTCGCAAAATCATGCGACTTTTTTTACAATATAGATATATAGAAATGAGAGGAAATTAATATGTGTATTTTCTGCGATATTATCGATCATAAGATCCCATCAAAAGTAGTCTATGAAAATGACAATGTGCTAGCAATACTTGATATCTCACAAGTAACCTACGGGCATACAATTGTAATGCCAAAGAAACATGTAGCAAATATCCTAGATGCAGATAGCGAAACAGTAAAACAATGTGCTGAGGTTATCTCTAACCTATCCAAGAAAATTGTACATGCCACAAAAGCTGAAGGATGTAATATCCTAAATAACTGTGGTGAGGTTGCAGGACAAACAGTACACCACCTACACTTCCACATCATCCCACGCTACAGCACAGATGATGCATGTCAATTCATATTCAACAAATCTAAAATACAAGACTTAGATGAAGTACTTCAAACAATTAAAGGGGCTTAATAGCCCCTTTCACTTTACGTTCAATCGTTTTAGCATTGCATCATGTGCCGCATTCTCTAGTGTATCTTGAAGTTGTTCTAGCTGCTCTACAGCATATCTACGATTTAAACCACGTAGAATGACTTCATCAGCGATGGCTGGGTTTTTTGGTAAAAGTGGTCCATGCATGTAGGTTGCGATTGTTTGTGCATCCATATAACCTTCATATTCACCTTTGTATGTATTTCCATGTCCAACTAATACCTTACCAAATGGATTCGATACGGCTTTTGTTTGACCACCATGATTTTCAAATCCTACAACAGTAACCTTTTTGTCATGAATATTCGCTTCTACAACAATATTACCAATGCATCGGTGATCACGATCACTACTTTCTGTATAGTAATCATAGATACCTAAGCCATCAATCTTTTGACCATCCTGGTCCAAATAGTATTGGCCAAATAATTGATATCCACCACAAATTAACAAGAATGCGGTACCACTTTGCTTTGCCTTTAAAATAGATTCTTTACGTGCTAGTAAATCTTTATAGATAAGTGTCTGTTCTTTATCTGCTCCACCACCCAAGAAGAAAATATCATAATCTTCAATATTTCTTTCTTCTTGTAATGTACAAGTATCAATAACGACATTTATACCACGCTTACTTGCACGATAACGTAGTGTCTCTATATTTCCTTTATCACCATAAAGGTCCATGAGGTCATGATACATCCATAAAATCTTCAAATCCATGATTATCGTGCCTCCTTCTTTAAGATATTACGTACAACATGTAAGGCAGTATATGTAGAAAGAATATAACTATCCTTATCAGCTTTATCTAGATACTTGATTACGTCTTCGAAGTTTTCAATGACTTGAATATGATCTTCTAAGCCTTCGTATTTCAATCGTAAAGCCATATCATACGCACGTGTACCTGAACATATAATCGTATGAATATCCTCTTTGTTAAGTCGCTCAAAATGCGCATCCCAAATCCAACTAATATCCCTACCGTCTTGATCATTATCGTTCAAGAAGATAGCGATATTCTTATGACCTGCTTGACTAACAATATACTTCATCACTTCATTAGCTCCAGTTGGATTCTTCATAAGATTTAATACAGATGGCTTACTTAGTGCGAACACTTCATTACGACCTTCCTTCATAGAGAATGTCTTAAATACCGTATTCGCTGCTTGTAAATCTAAGCCTAATAAACGCATCACTGTTAATACAACCGCACAATTATAGATTGCATAAATCGTATTCATAAAGGAATGATACTTTACACCATCTACTGTAAAAGTCTGATTCTGATAATCAATTTCTGAGACGTACGTATATGGAGAAATCTTACCGAATTGACAAGATGGACATACAAATCTTCCGATGTGGGAATACTGATAATAGTCATACACTAGGCGTGCACCACAATCTGGACAGAACTTACCTTCACTAGCTTCGTTGGTAGTCTTTTGTGATACTTCATTTTCACCAACGGAGAAAAAATGTACCTTTGCTTTCTTTGCATGATTGGCAATACGAACAACGTTAGGATCATCCCCATTCATGATAAGATCACCTTCAAAGTCTGCTGTTACTTCTTCTATCTTACGAATAATTGTTTCCATCTCTCCTGCACGATCTAACTGATCGCGGAAGAAGTTATTCACGACAAGTGCTGTTGGTCGTAGTGCTTTAAATTGACGATATAATGTCAATTCATCAACTTCAATAACAGCCGCGTCAGCTCGAACATTAAAGTTTGAATCAGAATTGGCCGCTAGTAATGTTGCAATACCTACATTTAAGTTGTCACCTCGACTGTTGTTAATTACCTTCAAACCAGCTTGCATGAGTGATCTTGCGATAAGGTTTGATGTCGTTGTCTTACCATTGGTACCTGTTACAAGAATGACATGTTTTGGCATATGGAATTTCTCAATAAAGTGAGGATCCATCTTCAGTGCTAAACGTCCTGGTAAGGAACCACCACGGCCTACTGCAGTTAATGCTTTACGAACAATTTGAACTGCTACTAAACGTAAATCCATGCTTATTCCTTTCCTTTCGGTTTATAGAATTGGCGATTCTCTAAAGCAAATAACTTAGGTGTCCATGTGCCTGGTTTAATTGAAGAGAAAGCCTGACTTAGCATATTTAATCTTGCATCTAAATTATCTACTAAATATAAAACTTCAGCTTCCTGTAGTTTTGGCAATACTGGAGATCCAAACTCCATCTTACCATGATGAGAAAGAATCATATGATGTAAGAAGATTGTCTCTTCACAGTCTTCTAGATGTTCTTTAGCTGCTACTTCTGTTAACCAACCATTTGCGATAGAAATGTGACCTTCTAGTTTTCCTTCTAAAGTATACTCCGTCGCAATCGCTCCACTCATTTCGGCAGTCTTACCAATATCATGCATTAAAGCTCCAGAAACTAGTAAATCATAATCCAACTGTGGGTAGTGCTGGCATAGCATTTGGCATACTTCAACCATACTAATGGAATGTTCACTTAACCCACCTAAGTAGTTATGGTGAATCTGTGAAGCTGCAGGATATTCAATAAACTTTCTTCCCGCATGGATTAACATTCCTTTTACTAACTTGCGATATACTTCATTTTGAATGGAATCTATAATCTCATGAAGTTTACGACTACGTTCCTCTTCACTTTGTGCACTTGAGATTACAAAGTCACTCATATTTACTGTTGATTGATCTAAAGGCTGAATGCGATTAATACGTATCTGTAAGTTATGGTTGTAGTCTAGTACTTCAAAGCTTACTTCTTGTACTAAACCAACTTGCACAATATCTTTATCCTCTTGTTTCACATCCCAAAATTTACCATCAATCGTACCAGAACTATCCTGTACAACTAGCGATAAATATTGAGCACCTTTATTTGTTGTACCATTCTTTACATCTTTTATTAATAGTGGCAAGACGTATCTCTTACCTACTTCAAATTCATTAATCTTCGTCATGACTCCACTCCATTCTATCCATCAATGCACTAATATCCTCGCTATGAAATCCTTGCGTTAAACAATAACGATAGATACGTGTCTTTAAATCATATCCACTATATTTTCTTTCATATCGCTTTATAGCTTTTTGAATTAACTTCTCTAAAAGCACATCCTCATTTTCTTTATTTGAGGAATAGTCTAACTCTGATACTACTTTTTCAATTGTACTGTTTGAATAACCTCTCGTCATGAGTTTATTACGAATTGTGTTCTTCGTCTTTGTAACGGATGACTTCTGACTTTGTTTTAACGCCTTTGTGGCATATGACAGTGCATATTCATATTCCTTTAATTTCGACTGTTCCATGCATGCAAGAATACAATCTTCCTTTATCCCACGTTGTTTTAACTTGGAGATAATTTGCTTTGGTCCGTATAAACTATTCGATAATGCTTGTATTTGTTCCATACATAATTTTTCATCATCCAGATAACCTTTTTTTACTAGCTTATCCATCAAAGCATTTACTTCTTGATAATCTGCAAGTTCTGTTTCTTTTAACCATTTACGCATTTCATAAATCGTTCTATCTTTTAAGGATAGTTTGCGTAAACATCTTTGATATAACTGCTCAGAATCAATATGTTCTTCGAAGTTATGTAACTGTTCTTTGCTAAGTGTAATACCTTTTCTTAAGCCATACTGTACATAATCATCTAATGTAACCTTAATCTCTTTCGTTAAATTTGGATTCATTTGTATCATTAACTTTGCGTATTTTTTCTGTAAGTCTACACTACAAATATAATACGTTTTTAAAACATCCTGATAATGATTGAATATATCTTCAAACTTATTTTGAA
>CALBKL010000341.1 GCA_937895985.1 uncultured Solobacterium sp. | reverse complement strand
TTTTTCATCTATTTTCATTCTAGCGTTGACATTTTTCACTTCAAAAAGTATTATTTATGAGCATATGTTCAATATATAGTAATTTGGAGGTGGCATGAATGAAGAGAACATACCAACCAAGCAAGAAAAAGAATAAAGCTACACACGGCTTTAGAGCCCGTATGGCTACTGTGGGTGGACGTAAAGTTATCAACAGACGTAGAGCTAAGGGAAGAAAGGTCTTATCTGCTTAAGAAGCCACCATTGGTGGTTTTTTTCTTACTGTAGAGGTTAGAGATGAAAGTAAAGAATCGAATTAAAAAAGCGGAAGAATTCCAATCTATGATTAAAAAGGGGGCAAAGGTTGTCAATCAGTCGTTTGTCGTCTATCATCAGCCTAAAGAAGGAGATGAAGCTCGTATTGGAATTTCTGTATCTAAGAAGCTAGGAAATGCAGTACATCGCAACCTATATAAGCGTCAGGTTCGTATGATGTGCCATGAATTAGTTGATTTTAAAAATACAAATTACGATATGGTCTTGATTATCCGCTTCAACTATTCTTCTCTTAGCTATGAGGAGAATAAAAATAACTTGGAAAAACTATTAATAAAGGCTAAAATTAAATAGTTGAAACATAAGGAGAAAATATGAAATTTACCCCTCGTACAAAGAAACTACTTGCCTTGATGGCAATTGTGACAATCGTAGTGACAGCTACAGGTTGTACAGCTCCAAAAGATGCCAATGGACACATTATTTTGATTTCCGAAAGCACAACTTTTGGTGAAATCTTCCAAACTGAAAACTGGTTTAATGCCTTATTTGTTTGGCCTCTCAGCTGGGTATTAAACAAATTAGCACCAGTCATCACAGTAGGTGGTGCAATCGCTGTCGTTACTGCGATTGTAAATGGTTTACTAGCAGTATTTACATTGAAGTCTCAGATGGGCATGCAAAGAATGCAAATGTTGCAGCCTGAATTAAACAAGATTCAACGTAAATATGAAGGCCGTGACGATCAAGCATCTAAGATGCGTATGGCTCAAGAACAACAGCAGTTAATGAAGAAGTATGACGTTAACCCTGGTTCTATGATGTTAGTACAGTTCATTCAGTTACCTATCATCATGGCTATGTTCATGGCTATCCAGCGTGCAGAAGCCATTGTAAATGGTACATTCTTAGGAATGAACTTACAGGTTAAGCCTAGCGAAGCATTTGGTCTATTATTTAAAGGTGATCTTAGTGGTTTACCATACATCATCTTATTCTTATTAATGGCTGTTACACAGGTAGTATTAGTATTATTACCAATGTACTTCCAAAAGAAGAAGGCTGAAGCAGAAGCTGCGAAGCATCACCGTAAGCCAGAACCTACAAATAACCAAAACGTCATGATGCAGATGTACATGATTGTTATGGTACTTGCATTCGGTTTAATGTGGCAATCAGGTATGTCCTTATTCTGGTTCATCCGTAACATCGTAGATATTATTAAGACAATTATTGTCCAAAATATCATGGAGAACAATTCACAGAAAGAAGGCTTAAGATAATGCAAATCTATACTGCAAAAACACTTGAAGAACTTCTACAAAACGCCGCTGAAGAAAAGGGTGTTACAATCGATGAATTAGAATACACAGTTGTGGAAGAGAAAAAAGGATTACTGGGAATTGGTAATTCTGTATCCGCAAAAGTATTTAGTTCTGAAGATGTAAAAGAATTTATCTTTGATTACTTAGGTGAGTTCTTTACACATATTGATTTGGATATTGAAGTTGCGTTAGAGGAACTAGATGATAGTTATGTAATCAATCTAAATTCTGATAACAATGCTATCCTCATCGGTAAGATGGGTAAGACATTAGCTGCATTCAATACTGTATTACGTGCTGCTGTAAACGCTGAGTTTGAAAAGCGCATTGATGTATTAATTGACATCAATCACTACAAAGAGGAGCGCTATTACAAGATTCGTTCAATGGCAAAGCGTATCGCAAAACAGGTACAACGTTCAAAGGTTGATGTAGTGCTTGATCCAATGCCAAATGATGAAAGAAAAGTCATCCACAAGGTATTAGGTGATTGGCACAACATTAAGACAGAATCAGAGGGTGAAGGAAGTTATCGACACATCTGCATTCGTTATGTCGCTGATGAACCTCAGGAAGAAATTCCTAATATGTCTGAATAAGAATTCCTTAATTGGAATTCTTTTTTTATTGTCATATATAAAATTTTACAAAGTGAAATACATATTTCTTGTTTGAGAAAAGCGTTAGAGTTATAATATTGGTGAAATTAATCACAAGTATATACCGGTAATACTATGATAATTCCATATAATTCATTTAAAAAAGGAGATAAATTTTATGTCTGAAACGCAAAAGGAGACAGTAGGTTCATTCATTTTAAAGGTCTTAAATGGCGCAACAATCGCAATTGTTGTCGCGTTAATTCCTAACGCAATTCTCGCTACATTCTTAAAGCCATTTGCTTCAAATCCATTATTTGCCAATTGGTTACACATCGTTCAAGTATTCCAATACTTCACACCATTAATGGCTGGTTATTTAATTTCCATGCAGTTTAAACTTAACCCAATTCAATCTTCTTGTGTGGGTGGTGCAGCCTATATTGGTTCTGGGGCTTGGAAATTTGTAGAAGTTACAATGGATGGAAATGTTACTAACATCTTCCGTTTAGCAGGTATTGGCGATGTTATTAACACCATGTTAACAGCAGCTCTAGCAATTCTAGTTATTCGTTTAATCAGTGCTAAACTTGGTTCTCTTAACCTCGTATTCCTTCCAATTATTGTTGGAACAGGTGTAGGTTGGGTAGGTACTTTAACACTTCCATACGTTTCAATGATTACTTCTCTGATTGGACAGGGAATCAACTCATTTACAACATTACAACCAATTTTAATGAGTATCTTGATTGCGATGTCATTCTCACTTATTATCATTAGTCCACTTTCTACTGTTGCGATTGGTTTAGCAATTGGTTTAACAGGTATTTCATCTGCTGCCGCAGGTATGGGTGTAGCTTCCGCTGCTGCTTTACTTGTATGGGCATGCGCAAGAGTCAATAAACCTGGTGTTCCTATCGCCATTGGTTTAGGTGCTATGAAGATGATGATGCCAAACTTCTTAACAAATCCTATTATTGGTTTGCCAGTTGCCATTACAGCCGCAATTAGTTCTCTGAGTGTACCTATCTTCCAAATGGTCGGAACTCCAGCATCTGCAGGATTTGGCTTTGTTGGTCTTGTTTCTCCATTGGCTGCACTCAATGCAGGTAATATCAATGTTGTAATTATGTTAGTGGCGTGGATTGTTGTGCCATTTGTTGTTGGATTTATCGTAAATAAAGTTTGTTGTGATGTATTACATCTTTATAAGAAAGAAATCTTTACATTCAAAGGATAAAGGAGGAAATCAAAAATGTTTGTTTATATCGCAGGTGCAGGCGCAATGGGTTGTCGTTTTGGCTATCAATTGCATAAAGCAGGAAATGAAGTTATTTTATTGGATATGTGGAAAGATCATATCCAAGCAATTAAAAATAATGGTTTAAAGATTGTTGGTGATACGGATGATTGTGTCAAGATGACAATCATGGAACCAACAGAAGCTACAAAAGAAGCTGAATTAATTATCTTATTTACAAAGGCTATGCAGTTACCAACAATGTTACAAAACATCAAACAGATTATTGGTAAGAATACAAAAGTACTTTGTTTATTAAATGGCTTAGGTCATGAAGATGTGATTAAACAGTATATTCCAGAAGAAAATATTTTGATGGGTGTTACAGTTTGGACAGCTGGATTAAAGGGTCCAGGTGTAGCGAAACTCATCGGTAAAGGTTCTGTAAACTTACAATCAATCGATAAGCATGGTGAGGATGAAGCTAAGAAGATTGTAGAAGTATTAAATCAAGCAGGTCTAAACGTTACCTATGATGAAGATGTATTACCATCTATCTGGCGTAAAGCTTGTGTCAATGGCACAATGAATTCAACCTGTGCATTACTTGATTGTACAATTGGTGAATTCTTCGCTAGTGAAGAGGCTATACGAGTTGTAGATACAATTATTCATGAATTTGTAATGGTTGGTGAAGCCACAGGTGTTAAATTAGATGAACAAGCAATTAAAGACTATGTTATGAAAACATCTGTAGCTGCTGCAGCACATTATCCATCGATGCATCAAGATCTCATTCAAAATCATCGTCCTACTGAGATTGACTATATCAATGGTGCAGTCGCAAAAAAGGGTGATGTCTTAGGTATTGCTACTCCATATTGCCATATGATTACAGATCTTATTCACGCAAAGGAACATGTATTAAAAATTAAGTAAATAAAATTATCCCTGTGTACAATGTAGTACACAGGGACTTTTTTACTTCACATCATTGGTTTAGGATGATTTGGATTATAGAATTGTGAATAAGAATTAAAACGAATGAAGAAATAAACACAAACCATCACAACCATTACTGTCTCAAAGAGACGATTGAACATTTGTGGATCATGGATATCAAAGAGAATTGCTTTCAGTAAGCCTAATGGTAACGCTAGTAACCAAAGATACTGTTTTTTATCTTTGACAACGATCCAATCAAAGTAAGTTTTCATACTTTTTCTCCTAATTATATCCTTTCTAATTTCAATATAATACGAATTGTTAAAAATTCAATCATTTTTGTGATGTTTCTTGGGGATAACTACTTTATTCAATATATATAGTATTGGGTTATCAACAGCTTATTCACATCCCACAATCATAGGTTTTCCACAATTGTGGATAACTGTTGAAAAGTCAAAAATATCCTTTATTCATCGCATATTTTTATAGACATTATTCTGTGTATAACCCATTTTCTATCAAAGTTGTCCACCTTTTTTCTACTTATCAACATTGTCTATAATTTCTCCACATTTTTATCCACATTGAAATTTGTGGAAAACTGTGGAAAACCTCTATATTTCTTATCTATACTATATTTTCTAAAATATAGTGCTGTGGATAAAAAAATTATCAACATTTTTACTATGGATTTATCCACAATTGAGTCTTAAAATAAGAGTACGACTTAATAAAGGGGATTTTTTATGGAGTACAGGAATGAACAATATTTGAAGGAAGTCTGGGATAAACTTCTTCAATATTTGAGTGATAACCAACTAGTTGATGGAGTTATAATTAAGAATTTTTTCAGACCTTGTTTTTTATATGCAATCACAGATGAAAAAGTAATTATTGTAGCACCATCTATTATTCATAAACAGATTATTCAAAGCCAAAATAAAGAAATTGAAGCTTCTTTTATCGATCTTTTAAATGTAGATCACAATTTCATTGTAGAAGTACTTTTAAAGAATGAACTTACAATCAATAAAGTTGTTACAACACCTATTTCTAAGATTGATACAAGTGACTTCATTTCTTTACCAATTCAAAAAGATCGTAATTTTGATAATTTCGTTGTTGGAGACTGTAATCGAGAAAGTCACGCTGCCGCATTAGCTTGTGCAATGAGCCCTGGCAAGTTCTTTAACCCTTTATTTATCTATGGTAATTCAGGTTTGGGTAAGACACATTTACTAATGTCAATTGCCAACTATGTATTAAAAGAAGATCCTACTAAGAAGGTTTATTATACAGAATCTCTAAAGTTTGTTGAAACTGTTGTAAATGCAATCAGAAATAATAAAATTGATGAGTTTAAACAATATATGTATTCAGTTGATTTATTACTTGTTGATGATATTCAATTCTTAGCTGGTAAAGAAAAATCACATGAAGTATTCTTTACAATTTATAACGAATTAGTGAATAATCGTAAGCAGATTTGTATTGCTTCTGATCGTTTACCAAAGGAAATTAAAGGTCTTGAAGATCGCTTAATTAGTCGTTTCTCCAGCGGTTTATCTGTTGGTATCGATTCACCTGAATTTGAAACATCCCTAGCAATTCTTCAAATGAAGATTAAATCTAGTAGCTATTCCATTGAAGATGTTGATCAAGATGGATTAAATTATATTGCATCTAACTTTTCAGGAAATGTCAGAGACCTAGAAGGTGCTTGGAATCGTGTATTATTCTATGCAATTCAATTCCAACCAGATGGAGGATGTATTCGTTTTGATACGATTATGAATGCATTAAAGAATCAGTCTGTTGTTTCTGACAAGACTGGTTTATCCCCAAAGAAAATTATCAAAGTTGTAGCAGATTATTATGGATTAACAAGACAACAAGTTACTTCAAAAACACGTACAAAGAATATTGCAAATGCACGTCATATTTCTATTTACTTATGTCGTAAATTACTTGATATTTCTTATATTAAGATTGGTGAAGAGTTTGGTGGTAGAGATCACTCGACTATCATTAGTGCATGTACGAAAGTTGAATCACAAATTGCTAAAGATAAAGCAATGTCTGCAGCAGTAAAAGAAATTGAAGATTACTTGAAAGCATAAGTTATTCACAATTTTATCCACTGTAAAATAACAGGTTACAATGCTAAAATAGTATCGTAATTAAAGGCTTTCTAAGAGTTTTCCACATTATCCACATACTTAATAAGAATAAATACTTAAAATACTTTAAATACACGGGAGAAAAAATATGAATTTAACAATTTCCAAAACAGAGTTTTATAACACATTACAGTTAGTATCTAGAGCTATCTCACCAAATTCTCCACAGACATCGTTAAGAGGATTAAAGATTGAAGTAAAAAATAAATCTATGGTTGTGACTGGTAGTGATGCGGATATTTCTATTCAGCGTACAATCACTGCAAATGAGAAGAATAAATTAAATATCTTAGAAGAAGGTTCTATCTTAGTTGAATCTAAATACTTATTAGAAATTGTACGTAAGATTGATAGTGAAGAAATTCATGTTGAAATTATTGATGGTTCTCTTACTAAGTTCTCAGGTAATTCAGCTGTATTTAAAATCAATGGTATGAATCCACATGATTATCCAACAATTGATTTTTCAAAACCTGCAAACTCTGTTGTGATTTCTTCAAGTGTTATGTCAGATATTATTGAACAAACAACATTTGCAACATCTACAAAGGAAACAAAACCTGTACTAACTGGTGTTAATTTCCATCTAGTAAATAATACATTATCTTGCACAGCTACTGACTCTTATCGTCTAGCAAAGAAGATAATTCCATTTACAAGTTCTGATAGCTTTAATGTAACAATTCCTTCTAAGTCTTTAAATGAAGTAAAGGCTACAATGATTGGTGATG
>CALBKL010000340.1 GCA_937895985.1 uncultured Solobacterium sp. | reverse complement strand
AAGCAGATAAACTAATCAAGCGTGGTGGAAGAATTCCAGCCCCGATACATAGTTTAAAGAATTAATACTGGAGGGAATTATGTCAGAAAATCAGACAATACAGGAATTACTAACAAAAGCAAAACAACGTGATATTGAAGCCGCAAAAGAAATACTCAGACGTATTTCAGATAAGATGTATTTTATTACGAGATTATATGTGGCCGATCACGAACAAGCTAGAAAAGTAGAACAGGCTGGGCTAAAGAAGGTATTCTCAAGTCTAAAGGAAGTAACGAATTCAGAATGGTTTGAGTGTTGGGCAGCAGAAATTGTTCGTAAGGAAGCTATTGCTCATGTGTTACCTTTAGAAGAATCTACAACTAACAGTAACATGTATACAGAAGCGGATGAAATTCCTAACTATATGGCAGTTTTACCTGAAACTACTGAAGGTAAGAAGTACCAAGTATTAGAGATGATGGATAAGCTTAGTACGGGATCTAGAGTTGCTTTAGCACTTCACTTATATGATGGTTTATCCATTGAGGAAAGCGCAAAACTCTTGATGAGCACACCTCAGTCTGTCATGAGTTGGTTAACAGAGGCTAAAGATACATTGATGAGTGGAGGATATAACTTAGGTACACTTATCGTGTTAATGGATAAGCTAAATCCAGTATCACAGCGCGCACTGGTTCTAAAAATGCAAGATGACCTTGCATTACAGTCAGCAGAGGATGATATTCTCAGTGGTGTATTCGCACAACCAGAAGAAACTACTAAACCTGTCGAAACACCAGCTCTTCCACAAGAAGAGAGTAAGGAAGTACAATTCCCGGATTTACCATCCACATCAGGTTCTGATGAAAATACGATGCAGATACCAACAGTATCTGATGAAATTGAGGATACATTATCGCTTCCAACAGTGAAGGAAGAGTCAGCACCAACTTCTCATGAACAAGAGGTACGTTCCTCTGCAACCCAAGTTATCAAGAAGGAATTATTTGATGATAATGATGAAGCTGTAGATGATATTGAAGAAGAGGAATCCAAGGGTGGAAGTTTCTTCGTGAAACTATTAATCGTGCTTTTAACAATAATGTTATTGGCTGGCCTATTTTGGATTGTATATGATTCAATGGGTGGAAAGTTTGATTTTAAATCACTCTTTGGCTCAAAGAATGACCAAACAAGTGTAGTTGTTAACTCTGATGCAACACCAGAACCTACTGCTACACCAGCAACACCAGAACCAACTCCAGAAACGTTGGGAGAAGTTGAAGTTGTCATCGATTCCTTGAATATCCGTGGTGGTGCAGGTACAAACTTTGATGTAGTTGGCTCAGCAAAACGTGGAGAGAAGTTTACAGTACTATCCATTGAACAGACAAGTGATTATACTTGGTATCAAATTGGTGAAAACAAGTGGCTTGCAGATAAGAACAATCAGTTCTTAACATATCGTAAATAACAAAAGAGACCGAAAGGTCTCTTTTACTTGGTTAAAGTAGTTCTAACAAATCTTGTCTGGATAGTGTAGCACTAGATACACCTTCACCAGATAGAATACGGTCAGCTAAGTTTGATTTCTCTTTTTGTAGCTGGATGATTCGCTCTTCGATTGTATCCTTGATGATTAAACGGAAGACGTTTACTACATTTGTTTGGCCAATACGATGTGCACGATCACTTGCTTGATTCTCTACAGCAGTATTCCACCAAGGGTCATAATGGATAACGATATCCGCTGCTGTGAGATTTAAACCAGTACCACCAGCCTTTAATGAGATACAGAAGATAGGGACGTCATCTGTCTGGAAGGATTCTACCATTTCAGCACGCTCTTTCTGTGGGGTAGAACCGACGAGCTTATGATATCTAATGCCTTTCTTATCAAACTCTTGCGTTAGGGTATCTAGCATAGAAGTGAATTGGGAGAAGAGTAGAATCTTATGTCCTTCTTCAATTGCGTTTTCTACGATATCTATACAGAGTTCTTTCTTAGCAGAGTTACCTTTGTAGTTATCGTAAATTAAGTGCGGATCACAACACAATTGACGTAAGCGTGTTAACTCAGCTAAGACTGCAATCTTGTTCTCCTTGAATTCTTCATCACTCTGTTTCTGTAACATTAACTTAAGGCGTTGAACACGAGCTTCATAGAGATTTTTTTGCTCATCTTCAAGCTGACCAAAATATACATCTTCAATTTTGTCTGGTAAATCGTGTAATACATCCTTTTTACGTCTACGTAGGATAAATGGTGTTACCATCTTTTGTAGTTCTGCTTCTAAGAATTCATCTTGGTCACGAACAACAGGAAGTTCATAGTTTGTGCGGAACTTCTGGTAAGAGCCAAAGAATCCAGGAAGGATGAAATCAAAGATAGACCAGAGTTCGCTTAAACGGTTTTCAATAGGTGTACCTGTCAAGGCAATGCGGAAGCGGCTGTTGATTGCTTTTACTGATTGTGCGGCTAGTGTAGATGCATTTTTGATGTATTGTGCCTCATCAATGACTTGACAAGAGAATTCCATTGTACGGTAGATATCAATATCACGCTTTAGCGCATCATAAGAGGTAATTAGAATATCATTCTCTAATGAAGTACGGATAAGTTCTTTGCGGATGTTTGCGAATCCTGAAATCATTGTGTAATGCATATTTGGCATGAATTTATTGATTTCATTAGCCCAGTTGTATACAAGGGAGGATGGACATACAATCAGCGCACGTTTACGGTCTTTCCAAGCCGCAAGTAAAGATATGATTTGGATAGATTTACCTAAACCCATTTCGTCCGCTAGTAATCCACCTAGATGATTTTCTTTTAGTGCATAAAGCCAACGGAAACCTTTCTTCTGATAAGGGCGCAAGATTGGCTCTATTTCCTGGGGAATAGTGTATTCAATATCTTCGATATCCTTCATATTGCGAATCAGTTTTCTAAAATTTTCTTCTGCTTGAATATCTAAGATAGAAGTCTTCGATAATTGATCAAGATAGGATGCACGATACGTAGGGATATCAATAGAGCCACTTGTAAATTGTGCATTACTGAGATTCATTGCGTCTTTGAAACTCGCAAGAGCTTGAATTTTTTCATCAATATCTACAAACTCACCACTCTTCAGACGATAGTATTTCTTCTTTGGATCATATTTACTGAGAATTTCATTGAGCTGTTTAAGATTAATTTGGTCACTGACTAGATTGAGTTGTAATAAATCGTGATTGACGGATACACCAATAGATACGCGGGTTTGGCTATGAATCTTTAACTTTTTGAG
>CALBKL010000339.1 GCA_937895985.1 uncultured Solobacterium sp. | reverse complement strand
ACACCTCATGTTACAGACTACTACCAAATTACAGTTGATTTAGAACTTCAATCATGAGACAGCTAATTTTAGAAATAAAAAATGTCATTGCTAGATATGGCGATGCAAAGGTGTTACATGATGTTTCACTTTCTGTCTATCCATCAGAAGTGATTGGGATTGTTGGACAGAGCGGTAGTGGAAAAACAAGTCTGTTAAATTGTATTCTTCAATTAGAACCAAATCTTAAAATTGATGCAGGTGAAATTTTATATATAAATCAAAAACTTTTGGATATGAATCAAAGGGAATATCGACAGTTATTTAAAGATGAAATAGCAACGATTTTTCAAAGCAGTAATTTCTCGCTAGTACCTACAAGAAAAATATCTGCTCAATTTTACGAAACAACAAATGGAAAATTAAGTAGGGAAGAAACTCGTCAAAAGGCATATGATTTATTTCGAAAGTTTGAATTAAAAGAACCAGAACGTATTTTTAACAGTTATCCTTTTACACTATCGATTGGTATGGCACAACGTGTAGCGGTTTCACTTGCGTTAATGAATGATCCGAAGTTGCTATTGTGCGATGAACCTACGAGTGCACTCGATGTAAAGAGTGCATATGAAATGGTTCAACAGTTGAAGCGGCTAAAAGAAGAAAAAGGTATGACGATGGTAGTGATTACACATAACATTGCACTAGCCGCACAGTTATGTAATCGTATTGCGGTAATGCATCAAGGATGTATTGTAGAAGTACAAGACACAAAGACTTTAATTGAAAGTCCTATGCATGCATATACGAAACAACTACTAGCTGCTCTACCAAAGACGGAGGATTTATGGAACGGTTAATACAAGTAGAGAATATCGTGAAAAGCTTCCGTGATAAAAAACAGCAGGTAGTGGCAGTTGATCATGTTTCCCTTCATCTTGATGAGGGTGAGATTGTCGGTATCATTGGAGAAAGTGGCAGTGGAAAAAGTACAGTCTTGCGACTACTATCTGGAATTATGAAACCAGATGAGGGAGCGGTGATGTTATTTGATAAACCACTGGATACAAGTGACCGTAGTCGCTTCCGTGATTTACAGATGATATTTCAAGATGCAAGGGCTTCTTTTGATAAGCAGTATTCAATTGAACAAAGCTTAAATGAAGTGCGAAAACATTTAAATCCAACTGCGGTAGAAAATCGTTTTTTATTACAGGAAGTTGGATTAGATATATCTTTTGCAAATAAGTATCCACATGAGATGTCTGGTGGGGAATGTCAACGTGCAGCGATAGCACGTGCACTTGCATGTGATCCAAAAGTATTGTTGTGTGATGAAATTACAAGTGCATTAGATGTCATCACACAAGAGAAAATATGTAGCTTATTAAGACATTTATGTCATCAGCATCATATCTCTGCCATCTTTGTATCTCATGATTTACCTTTAGTTAGTAACCTTTGTGATCGTGTGATAATTATGAAGGATGGTAAAGTTGTAGAAGAGGGTAAAACGAAGGATGTGATGCAAAAACCTCAACATCCTTATACAAAAGAACTATTAAGACATATACTAAAGTTAGAAACAGCAGAATAGGCTCTGCTGTTTTTGTATGTAATCTTTTAGCGTGGAATTTTCTTTTTATAGTAGAATAGAGTAAGAAAATGGAGAAACTATGAAAATCGTGCAATGTTGGTTAGAACATCCTGTTCGTAGGTTGGACCAGACTTTTACATACTTATATAACGATGAAGATATCGAAGTCGGTAGTCGTGTAACGATTCCACTCTTAAATCGTAGTGTCGTTGGATTTGTAGAGAGTATCCAAGATACAAATGAAACAAAGGATGAGATTGAAACACGACTTGGTTTTAAGTTGCGCTATATTCAAGGTGTAAAAGATCAAGAAAGTCTGATTACAGATGAATTGCATGATTTAGCGATGTGGTTAAAGGAAACGACGCTTTCGACAACAATCTCTTGTTTTCAGACGATGTTACCATCGAAGTTGAAACCAACTACAAATGATAAAACAATTGTAAAAGAGAAATGGGTTAAACTGACGAATGAAGAAGTTAGTTTAACACCTAAGCAATTGGAAGCCTATCTTTACGCACGTGATCATCAACCATTAACATATACAGAATTACGTAAGAATTTTCCAGGACATGCACGTGCGCTAATTGAGAAAAACGCAATTCTTTTAGAAGAGAAAGAAAAAGAAGCTATAGATGATGTGAATGTCAATATTGAATCTGCATTGCAGTTAACATCATTACAACAATCTGCAATGGATGAGATTAACAGTAGTCTTGATGAAGTATATCTTTTACATGGTATTACTGGATCTGGTAAAACAGAGGTATATTTACAACTAGCTGCACAGGCACTTGCAAAACATAAGCAAGTACTTATTTTAGTGCCTGAAATTAGTTTGACACCACAGATGATTGCTCGTGTTTCTTCTCGCTTTGGCCATGCATTAGCAATCTATCATAGTGGCCTAAGCGACCAAGAAAAATATGAACAATACCGCAAGGTAAAGACTGGTAGAGCATCAATTGTCGTTGGTACTAGAAGTGCAGTGTTTTTACCATTCCAAAATCTAGGTTTGATTGTGATGGATGAAGAACATGATAATTCTTATAAACAAGAAAACCAACCAGCATATCATTGTCGTGATGTCGCTATCTGGAGAGGACATTATCACCGTTGCAAAGTGATACTTGGCTCAGCTACACCATCATTAGAAAGCTATGCACGTGCTTTAAAGAATGTATATCACTTGGTTAAGATGAACGAACGCATTAATCAGAGTCTACCAAATATTCAGATTGTTTCGATTAAGGATAATATTAAGAAAAATGGAAACTACATCATCACAGATGATTTACAAAATAAGATACAAGAGAGATTAAATAAACATGAGCAAAGTATTCTACTCTTAAATCGACGTGGTTATGTAACGCAATTACGTTGCAAGTCTTGTCAAGAAGTTGTGAAATGTCCGCATTGTGATTTGGCGATGAGCTATCATCGTGATGTGAATCGTTTAAAATGTCATACCTGTGGTACGGAGATGGCTGTACCAAAGGAGTGCCCACATTGTCATAGCCGTACTGGCTTTACCACAATGGGCTTTGGTACGGAAAAATTAGAAGCAGAGGTACATGCATTATTTCCTAACGCTAGGGTATTGCGTATGGATGCGGATACAACAGGTAGAAAAAATGCTCATCAAAAGATATTACAAGCGTTTGGTAATCATGAAGCAGATATCTTATTAGGTACGCAGATGATAGCGAAGGGTTTGGATTATCCATATGTTACTTTAGTTGGTGTGATCAATGGGGATGAGGGCTTACAGCGAACGGACTTCCGTAGTTGTGAGATGACCTTTGATTTGTTGATGCAGGCAGGTGGAAGAAGTGGTAGAGCAGATACGGCTGGTGAGGTGGTATATCAAGTATTTGATCCAAGTCACTATGCAGTACAGTGCGCTGCAAAACAAGACTATGAAGCTTTCTTTAGAAGTGAGATGAAGTTTCGTCATGCTGGGCAATATCCACCATATACATACTTGATTGCCTTAACAATTCAAGGCCGTAAAGATGATGCGGTGATGAAACAAGCAATGGCAATCAAGAACGAAATCATTGGAGACTTTAAGACGATTGGTATCATTTCGTTATTAAAGATACAAGATTTATATCGCTATCGAATCTTACTAAAAGGTAAAGACTTAGATACGATGAGGCAAGCTGTTGCAAAGTTTTTATCTTCAACAAAGATTGATGTGACTGGATTACGGATTGATATTAATCCAATGTATTTAGATTAAAGGAGTTTATATGAAAGACTTATTAAAATATCGCAATGAACTGTTATGTGGTGAAAAGATAACACTTAGAGGTACAACAGCTGAGGACGAAGCAATCTTAGCGAAGTGGTGGAATGAAGAAACAATGTTGTTGGGGAATCGCTCAAGAATCGTTCCTACTTTTACGGAAGAGAATTCTTCGCTATTTCATAACTGGTCATCCAACCAGGCAAGAACCGGCTTTGGTTTAACAATAGAGAATAAACAGGGAGAAGTAGTGGGTCATATTACGGCTTTCAATCTATCAATGCCAGAGATGATTGCGACAATCGGTATCCTAGTAGGACCTGAACATCAAGGTAAGGGTTATGGTACTGAGGCGATGCGTAAAGCAATTCGTATCTGTTTTGAAGAATTAAATGCACATAAAGTAGAGCTAAATGTATTCTCATACAATGAAAATGCAATCAAGATGTATGAGAAGGTTGGTTTTGTATTAGAGGGCAGAAGAAGAGCAGCTTCCTACCACCGTGGTCAATTTTATGATGTTTTGACCATGGGAATCCTTCGAGAAGAGTATTTTTCTCGATAATTTACGAAAAAAATAGATCAAATTTTGAAGAAAAATTACGCTAAGGCAAAAATGTCAAAAATGCCGATAAAAAGCGAGATTTTTCTTCTTTTTTTATGTTTTTTATCTTGTATAATAATTACAAAGTGGTAGAATAGTGGTAGGAAATGGAGCAAAGTGGAGGGAATATTCAGATGGTGATGTTCACAGGTGAATAC
>CALBKL010000338.1 GCA_937895985.1 uncultured Solobacterium sp. | reverse complement strand
TCTCATGCATGCATATAGTCAGTATCTTGCAGATATGAAAGAAGAGAAGATACTTGATCTAATCTCTAATGCAAAGAATTATATCGACCAACACTTATGTGATTCTGATTTAACTGCAGATAGTGTCGCATTATCGATGGATTATAACGCAACATATCTAAATCGAATCTTCAAATCACAGTATGCAATGTCGATGAAAGAATACATCAATGTCAGTCGTGTAGAACTCGCAAAGAAACTCCTCGTTGAAACAGATTTATCTACGTTAGAAATCTCATCAAAACTAGGCATTGAAAACTCCAACTACTTCTATACGTTCTTCAAGAAACATACAGGTAGCACACCAAATCAATATCGTATAGACAACAAAGCATAAGAGATAATATTCTTATGCTTTTTTGTCGTATTAACATATTTATTGTGTCATTTTACAACAATCATCTATTTTTCTTTTTCGTTTTTATTGTAAAATGATACCGAGCTATGAAACAAAAAAAGAAGGGGGCTCATTTATGGAACTAAACTATAGAAAATGTGCAGAAGAAATCTTTGCTACGCTTGGTGGCAAAGACAACATTATCAGTGCTGCACACTGCGCTACACGCTTACGTCTTGTGATTGCGGACAACAGTAAGGTTGACGTAAAGACATTAGAAAACGTACAGGGTGTTCAAGGCGTATTTAATTCTAGTGGACAATTACAGGTTATTATTGGTACCGGTACTGTGAATAAAGTTTACGATGAATTCATTGCGATCAGCGGAGTAACTGCTGGTAGTAAAGAAGATGTAAAAGCTGCTGCAGCTTCACAAATGCCATGGTGGAAACAATTAATCAAAACACTTGGTGATGTATTCGTACCTATCCTACCAGCTATCGTAGCTGCTGGCTTAATGATGGGTCTTGTAGAAGCGTTGGGGAAGGCAATTCCATCCTTTGCGACTACTGACTGGTATGCATTCTTAGACATGGCTTCTAATACATCCTTTGCATTCTTACCAGTACTAGTTGCAGTATCAGCAGCACATGTATTTGGTGGAAATATCTTCTTAGGTGCAGTTATCGGACTAATGATGGTTCACCCAGCACTAACAAACGGTTGGAACGCCGCAAACGGATATGAAGTTTGGTATCTATTTGGTAAAGGCATTAACATCTTTGGCTATACCCTAGGGCAAGTTAACCAATTAGGCTATCAAGGACACGTTATTCCAGTTGTCATTACGGTATGGTTAATGAGTAAGATCGAAATCAAGTTACACAAAATTGTACCTGAAATGATTGACCTATTCGTAACACCACTCACAACTGTCATCGTTACTGCTTTAGCTACATTCATGGTCATTGGTCCAATCTTCGCAACACTTGAAAGTTGGGTATTATCCGCCGCAACAGTGTTAGTTGCTAACCCATTCGGTGCTCTAGCAATGGGTGCTCTTTACCCAATCACAGTTGTTATGGGACTACACCACATGTACAACACAATTGAGTTAGGTATGCTCAGTACTGGTGCATTAAACACATGGATGCCTATCGCTTCTGCCGCAAACTTTGCACAGTTTGGTGCCTGCTTGGCTGTAGGTCTAAAGACAAAGAACGCTAAGCGTAAGACAGTTGCTATCCCATCCGCACTCTCTGCATCCTTAGGTATTACAGAACCGGCAATCTTCGGCGTCAACCTACGCTTGATGAAGCCATTTGTATTCGCGGCAGTTGGTGGTGCAATCGGTGCCTTAGTTGGAGCTATCTTCCACATTGGCGCAACAGCCAACGGTGTAACTGGTATTCCAGGTTACCTTATCGCATCAAACCCACTCACATATACAATCCTACTATTAGTAGCAGGCGGAACATCCTTTGTACTAACGTTCTTATTCTGGAAAGAAAATGATGGTGAAGAAACAGAAACAACCTCATCTACTCCTGTTCCTGTAACACCACAAGCAGAAACAATTATCACAACAGAAAAAGGTACAGTCCTTTCCCCAGTAAAAGGAAAAGTTATTCCTGCAAGTGAAATACCTGATCCAGTCTTTGCAGGTGAAGCAATGGGTCAATCCGTTGGTATTGTCCCAACAGAAGGAACAGTATATGCGCCATTCGATGGAACAGTCATGATGTTGTTCCCTACAAAACATGCAATTGGATTACAATCCAAGGATGGTTTAGAAGTACTCATCCACGTAGGTGTTGATACAGTACAGATGAATGGCGAAGGTTTTGAAGCATTCGTAAAACAAGATGATGTCATCCACGCAGGTGATAAGCTTCTTACATTTAATCGTGCTAAGATCAAGGACGCAAATCATCCAGATACAGTCATCGTTGTTTTAACAAATAGCGCAAATTTCGAAAAGATTGAAAAAGCCGCATAAATACTTAAAATATTATTTTTGAAAAGATATAGTAATGATTTTCATAAAACTATATCTTTTTTCATATTTTTTACATTTTATATATAAAACTTCTAAAAGAATTTGGTATGATAAGGACATTATTAAAAGGGGTATAACTTATGGAA
>CALBKL010000337.1 GCA_937895985.1 uncultured Solobacterium sp. | reverse complement strand
TACACCGATGGTTTTATTGCACAAGAAAAATATGGTTTCGACTTATCGAAAGATGCCCTAAAACACGCTTCGAAAAACGACAAGTCGACACAGTATGTTGTATCCTCTATCTTTCACCTTCCAATCGAAGATGAATCCTGTGATGTAGCAGTCACCTGCTTTGCGCCTGCCGCAACCGAAGAATTACAACGTATCTTAAAACCAGGTGGTAAGTTTATTTTTGTTACCCCTGGGCCAAAACACTTATTTGAAATGAAAGCTGTTCTCTATGATACTCCATATGAAAATATCTTAGAGGATATCAATACAAACTTAACACTGATTCAAGATGAAATGATTGAAAATACCGCAACACTAGATCAAGAAACACTGTATCAATTATTTCAAATGACACCATATGCATATAAAACATCCATTGAGGACAAGCAACGTTTATTAAAGATTCCAACATTAGATCTTACTTGTCAGTTCCGTATTCGTGTTTATGAAAAGACATCTATGTAACGAAACATGGATGTCTTTATTGATATTCTCCTTCATGATCACTTAACAGAGTTGTATATTCTGTCTCTTCATCTTGGGTACGATACTTTGTTCCATTAAAACAAAGCTCACGTATCACCTTTCTCATCCAAGCAGGTCTTCTGCGATATGCCATAAACATCTGTGCTTCCGTCTGTGTTGGAAATACGTCTTTGATTGGACCATATAAATTAACACCGGTTAGATAATCCATATCCACTTTAAAATACTCGGCGTATTTCATTATGATTTCGATGTCTGGACGAATTACACCATTTTCATACGCAGAAATTGATTGTGCTGAAACATTTAGAATATCTGCCATTTGTTTTTGTGTCATATGATGGTTGATGCGTAATTTTCTCATTTGGTATGTCATCAATCTCATAGAATCTTGTATTGTTTTTTTCATAACTTCAATATAGAAAATGAATACTGGTTTTCATACTGAACTACAGAAATTCTAGAGTATTATTTATAATCCATTATTAATAGAATGTCGCATTATAACTAGTATTATCTCCTATTATCTTCACCATCCTATCTCAAGCTATTCCAATAAAACTGGAATCTTTGTTTTTGATTTGAAATCATTCTCATTCAGTGGTACACTATATTAGCAGTCATAGCACAAGAGTGCTAAGGAGGTATATTACTATGGCAAAGAAACAATTTAAAGCAGAATCTAAAAGATTGCTAGATATGATGATTCACTCGATTTATACCAATCGTGAAATCTTCTTACGTGAGTTAATCTCTAACGCTTCTGACGCTTTAGATAAACGTCATTATCTCTCTCTTACAGATTCTCGCTACGCAACAAATCCAGAGAATTTAAAAATTACACTAGAAATCAAAAAGGATACACGCCAACTGATTATCGAAGATACAGGGGTTGGTATGAGTGCAGAGGAACTAGAAAAAAACCTAGGTACAATCGCAAGAAGTGGCTCTGCTGAATTCCGTAAACAACTTGAAAACAATACAAATAACGTTGATATTATCGGTCAATTTGGAGTTGGTTTCTATAGTGCATTCATCGTCGCAAAGCATATTCTTGTAGAGACAAAATCTCCAGCAGAAGAAAAAGGTTATGCATGGTCAAGCTCTGGTGAAGATGGATACACAATCACAGAGATTGATAAACCTGAAGCAGGCACAAAGATTACGATTGATCTTAAAGACAATACAGAAGAAGAGTCCTTTGATGAGTTCCTAGAAGAATATAAGATTCGTGAACTTGTAAAGAAGTATTCTGACTATGTTCGCTACCCTATCCAAATGGAAGTCACAAAGTCTATCCCTGATCCAACAGAAGAAGGAAAGACAATTGATACCAAAGAACTCGTTACACTTAATTCAATGGTTCCACTTTGGAAAAAACCAAAGTCTGAAGTAACAGAAGAAGAATATAACTCTTTCTATCAGTCAAAGTTCAATGACTGGGAAAAACCTCAGAAGGTTATTCATTACAACGTAGAAGGAACACTTTCCTACACAGCGTTACTGTTTATCCCTTCTAAGACTCCATATAACTTCTATTATCAAGACTTTGAAGCAGGATTGCAGTTATACTCTAAAGGTGTATTCATTCTTGATAAAGCAAAGGACCTCGTACCTGATTACTACCGTTTTGTACAAGGTATTATCGATAGCGATGATTTAAACCTCAATATCTCACGTGAGATTCTCCAACAGGACCGTCAGGTTAAGTTACTTGCGAAATCTATCGAAAAGAAGATTCATTCCGCATTAGAGGATATGTTAAAGAACGATCGTGAAAACTATGAGAAGTTCTTCGATAACTTTGGTTTAAATCTAAAATATGGTATCTACCAAGATTATGGTATTCATAAGGAACAACTACAAGACCTCATTTTATTTAGATCTTCTAAGGAAGGAAAGTATGTCACTTTGAAAGAATATACAGAACGTATGGCAGAAGGTCAAAACGCAATCTACTACGCAGTCGGCTCTTCTGTCGATGAAATTGAGCGTTCCCCTATCATGCCTAAGTTAAAGAAGAAAGGCTATGAAGTTCTCTACTTCTTAGATGAGCGTGATGAGTTTGTT
>CALBKL010000336.1 GCA_937895985.1 uncultured Solobacterium sp. | reverse complement strand
CTGCGACTCCTTAACCGAGATAAACACACAATTAAAATCTGAATACTTTTCTCTTAATTGTGCAATTCTCTCTTCATCAGTCTTATCTATCTTATTAAATACCAAAATCTTATCCTGATGCGCTCAGATATCGCTCAAAACCTTATGAACAACCTCTATTCTCTCATCAACAAACGGATCACTCGCATCAATAACATGAAGCAAAAAATCTGACTCAATACTATCTTCCAGAGTTGAAGAGAAAGACTTTACCAATTTTGGAGGCAAATCTCTGATAAACCCAATCGTATCATTGAGCAAAACCTCCTTACCAAGTCAGGTTTCTGGATTTGTGATCAAATAACACTTTCCAACATTCGTCCCCAGCGTCGCAAAAAGCTTATTCTCAGCCAAAACTCCCTTATTAGTCAAAGCATTGAGCAATGAGGACTTCCCAGCATTGGTATATCAAACGATCCCAATCGTTGGCATTCCTTTCTTTTTACGAGCATCACGATGGAGTTTTCTCATTTGTTCATATTCAACAAGCTTCTTCTCTATTTTCAAAACCTTCTCCTTCAAATGTCTCTTCATTCTTTCAGTATTAGTTTCTCAGATTCCTCTTGTCGCTCAACTTCCACTTCCAGAAGAACCTCCTTGCCTACTCAGTTCCATCCCCATTCCATAAATTCTAGGTCCCATATGCTTAATCGCAGCAAGCTCAATCTGAAGTCTAGCTTCACCTCACTCTGCATGTTTCTCAAAAATCTTCAAAATCAGATCAATCCTATCTCGAGCGACCATCTTTTCTTTAAGATTTTGTTCCTCACTGACCAAACGCAACTTTTCATTGATCGCATAAATCTGAGCAGGTTTTAGTGCGTTTCCGATTACAAGCAAATTTGCCTCCAAGCGAAGCATATCAACAATAATTTCCTCTAATTTACCTTTCCCTACATAAGTTCTAAGGTCTGGATGATCTTTTTTTTGATATTTCTGCAAAACAACCACTCCACCATAAGTGTTTACCAAATTTTCGAGCTCTCTCATTCTATCTTCAAGGATTTCCTTGTTAGTCTGCTTATCTACGAGATCTACAAGAAATACCTTTAATACCGGTTGATTTTCTACTTGCATATGAGTTTCCTTAAGGCATAAATTTCAATTAGTTTACTAACTTCCCAAATAAATACAAGTAAAAACAAAAACCAAAATACCTACAAAACAATTTTAATCCAAAAGTAAAAAGTCTGATTTTTCTCTTCGATTTTTTGCAAAATAGTAGGAGGTGAAAATATGGCTGAACGTAAAAATCCAACAGTATCGGATGTGATGAAAGAGGCAAGTACTTATATTCATTTGCCTGAAAATCTAGCTCTTATTGAAAAGGCGGCTTCTTATGCTTCTGAAAAACATGCAGGCATGTTCCGCAAGAGTGGTGAGCCATATTTTGTACACCTTGTAAATGTAGCATATATTCTTACGACACTACGTGTTGGTCCAAAGACGATTGCGGCAGGTTTCTTGCACGATGTGATTGAAGACTGCAATATTACACGTGAAGAGTTGGCTCAAGACTTTGATGATGAAATTGCAAGTCTAGTAGAGGCTGTTACAAAGATTGGTAATCTGAACTTTAAAGGTAAAGATGATCCAGAATATCAAGCAGCTAACCATCGCAAGATTTTCATTGCGATGGCAAAAGACATTCGTGTCATTATCATTAAACTTGTAGATAGACTCCATAATATGCGTACATTACAGTTTCAGTCCGAAGCTTCCCAAAAGAGAATTGCGGCAGAGACCTTGGATGTATACGCACCGATTGCGCACCGTTTAGGTATTAGTTCTATTAAGAATGAATTAGAAGATTTGTGTTTCTATTACTTGATGCCAGAAGAGTATTATCATATTGCTCATCTTGTAGAAACAAAGAAGGCAGAACGTGATGCGGCTGTTAATAAAATGATTACAGATATCTCTGCGATGTTAAAGAGTCATAAAATTAAGTTCCGTATCTTTGGTCGCTCGAAACACTTATATTCTATCTATAAAAAGATGATTCATAAACATAAACGGTTTGATGAAATCTTGGACTTACTTGCGATACGTGTCGTCTCAAAGACGGAATTGAACTGCTATGAAATTCTTGGCTACATACATGCCAAATACAAGCCAATTCCAGGTAGATTAAAAGATTATATCGCAGTTCCAAAACCGAATATGTATCAGTCTTTACATACAACGATTCTTGGCGAAGATGCGAAGATCTTCGAAGTGCAGATTCGTACTGAAGATATGGATGCGATTGCGGAGAAAGGTATTGCGGCTCATTGGCGTTATAAAGAGGGTTCTCGTTACGATCCAAAGGCTGAACAAAAAGAGATTGAAGATAAGCTATCTTGGTTTAAAGATTTCGCTACGTATAGTGAAAGTGAAACCAATACTTCTGCGACAGATTATATGGAGTTATTGCAGAAGGATGTCTTTGAGGCCAATGTATATGTAATGACTCCGAAAGGAAGAGTCATTGATTTACCAGCTGGGGCTACACCAATTGACTTTGCATACCGTATCCATACCGATGTAGGACATACGATGGTTGGTGCAATTGT
>CALBKL010000335.1 GCA_937895985.1 uncultured Solobacterium sp. | reverse complement strand
AGGGAACCTTCACCAACAATAAAATCAAAAGAGGAACTTTCAAAAATAATTGAGGCAGGATATAGGGATGTGGATTATGGTTAGACTTCAATTGTTTTTTCTTCACAATAAGACACAGTTTTGGTATAATATCAACGGCTATTTTTATGAAAGAAGGTATTGAATATGGGAAGAGCGCATGAAGTCCGTGCAGCCTCAATGGCAAAGACTGCTGCAATTAAATCAAAGTTATATTCACGTTTTGGAAAGGAATTATATATCGCTGCTAAGAGTGGTGTTCCTGATCCAGATATGAATCTTTCTTTAAAGAGAAAGATTGCTGAAGCAAAATCCAACCAAGTACCTGCCGATGTTATTAAGAGAGCAATCGACAAAGCAAAGGGTGGAACAGACGAAAACTATACAGAAGCACGCTATGAAGGATTTGGTCCTGGTAACTCTACTGTCATTGTAGATTGCTTAACAGATAATACAAATCGTTCTATGACAGAAGTTAAGACAGCATTTAATAAGTCAAAGGGTGCTAAGATGGTTAACGCTGGTGGTGTTTCTTATAACTATGAATCAGTTGGTCTATTCGTATTTAATTATGCGGATGAAGACGCAATGCTTGAGGCATTATTAGAAGCTGAGGTTGATGTTACTGACCTTACAATTGAAGATGGTGTGATGACTGTTAAGACAGCATTCACTGATTTCGGTAAGGCACAGGATGCGATTGAAACATTGTTACCAAACATTGAGTTTGAAACATGTGAAACAACAATGTTACCAAATGAATATGTAACACTTACAGATCCTGAAGAAATAGAAGCGTTCCATAAGTTAATGGATATGCTCAATGAAGCAGATGATGTAAATAAGGTGTACCATAACGCTATCATTAACGAATAACATGCATGAATACTCTTCCTGATTGGAGGAGTTTTTCTTTTGTTTGGCTTGTGCTACTATGAATGCAGAGGAAATAATATGACGAGAATACTACTTGTGGAAGATGATTTCGCAATTGTTCATTCCTTACAGGAATATCTGAATTTAGAAGGATTTGCTTCAGATCATGCGAGTGGACAAAAGGAAGCGGAAGAACTATTAAAGACAAAACAATACCAATTATTGTTATTGGATGTTTCTTTAAAAGACGGTGATGGCTTTGCGGTGTGTAATATCGCCCAAAAGATTCAATTACCAGTCATCTTTTTAAGTGCATCTTCAGATGAAGAAACAGTGGTGAGAGGATTAAATATCGGTGCAGATGACTATATTACGAAGCCATTTCGTCCAAAAGAATTACTCTCTCGTATCAAAAACGTCTTACGACGTCATGCAGGACATCAGACCATCATTCTTTTGGATGACATACAGGTTGATACTGAAAAGGCTATCGTAAAGAAGAAGGATACAGTCATCAATTTATCTGCACTTGAGTACAAGCTATTGACACTTTTTATTGATCATCGTGGCAAGCTACTTACAAGAGATCAACTCCTCGATGAGATTTGGAATATTGCTGGTGATTTTGTGAATGATAATACGGTAACGGTATATATTAAACGCTTGCGTGAGAAAATTGAAAATGATCCTACAAATCCCAAGATTATTAAAACAGTGCGTGGACTAGGATATAGGATGGACTGATATGAAGTATTTACGTAATCAAGATGTTCTTCATGAGTTACTAATTTCTTTTGTGATTGGTATTGTATGCATGGTTATCACATATCCATTTGTTGGTGAATATGCATTCCTATTTCTATTCTTGATGCTTGTGCTTGTAGGAATACATTATTATTTCTCTATCAAGCGTTATGAGCAGATTGCACAGTTAAGTTTATCATTAGATAAGGTGCTACATGGAAGTGCAATCCGTATTGATGAGCAATATGAAGGTGAATTATCTATCCTCAGTGATGAGATTTCGAAGATGGTAATTAAACTCAACGAACAAACCGAACTACTACAAAAAGATAAAGTTCGATTAACTAACGCAATCGCAGATATCTTTCATCAGATGCGAACACCACTGACATCAATTAACTTATCGCTAACTGTTTTAAATGATGAGCATCTTTCTAATGAGAAAGCACTCTATTATCGTCGAGATATCAAGAAACAGTTAGAGAAATTACAGTGGCTAATTGAAACATTGTTAAAGATGTCTAAAATTGATGCGAAGACTGCTATCTTCCATCGACAAGAAATACTTGCAGAAGACATCTTGACTAAGGCAATAGAACCATTTGCAATTCCGATGGAACTAAAAGAACAGAAGTGTGTTCTGAATTGTTCAGATGAAAAGCTGTTCGTTGATGATCAATGGACAATGGAAGCGTTCAGTAATCTTATCAAGAATGCGATGGAACATACTCCAGATGGTGGTACGATTCAACTGAATGTCAGTGAAAATCCATTATATACAGAAGTGATTGTGCAAGATAATGGAGAAGGGATTCCGGAGGAAGATATCCCATACATGTTTGAACGCTTTTATAAGGGTAAAAATGCAAAACCGGAAAGTGTAGGAATTGGGCTAGCTTTTGCCCGCATGATTATCACTGCTCAAAATGGAACCATCAGTGTTAAGAATCATCCAGATGGTGGTGCTTGCTTTACTGTACGTTTCTATAAACAAATTATTTGATCCTGTGAAAACAGGATTTTTTTCTTACAAAATGTCATCATTGTGTCACATTTGCTTTTTATACTGTAAGTATAAGGAGGACTTTGATATGGAAGTCTTACGCGTCGAACACTTAACAAAAATTTATGGAAAAGGGGAAAATGAAGTAAAAGCCCTAGATAATGTTTCATTTACAGTGGAACAAGGTGAGTTTGTGACAATTATTGGTCCATCAGGATCTGGTAAATCAACGCTATTACATATGCTAGGAGGAGTTGATAAACCAACACGAGGGAAAGTATTTGTAGGTGGACAAGATGTCTATGCACAAAATGAAGAACAACTAGCTGTATTCCGTCGTAGAAAAGTCGGTTTAATTTACCAATTCTATAATTTGATTCCTGTACTAAGTGCAGAGGAGAATATCACATTACCTGTGCTAATGGATGGAAAAGAAGTTAACAAAGAACGCCTTGAAGAGTTATTGAATGTGTTAGGATTACAAGAAAGACGAAAAAATCTACCAAACCAACTTTCTGGTGGACAACAACAACGCGTATCCATTGGTAGAGCACTTATGAACGCTCCAGCTATCGTGCTTGCGGATGAACCAACAGGAAACCTCGATAGTAAAAATAGTCAAGAAATTGTTGAACTATTAAAACTATCAAATAAAAAATACCAACAGACAATGATCATCATTACTCATGATGAAAGTATTGCCTTACAGGCAGACCGCATTATCTCAATCGAAGATGGAAAGATAACAAGAGACGAAAGAATTCGTGAGGTGTAATGATGAGTATATTTACAAAACTTACACAACGTTATCTTTCCAAGAATAAGACCAGAACAATTGTAACTTTGATTGGTATTATTGTATCTATGGCGTTATTTACAGCTGTGATTGAAGGTGCATATAGTGGATATCAATTCTTGAAAAATCGTGAGATTGCCGTAACAGGTGAGTGGCAAGTCATCATGAATAATGTAAATAAAGACGGCTTAGAAGAAGCGAAAACAAACAAGCAGATTGAACAATACGAAAATATATATACGCTTGGTTGGGCAGAAGTTGCTAATGAGAATGATTATAAACCATATCTTCTTGTACAGTCTTTAGGGGATATGGAACATGCATTATTCCCAATCAATTTAGTTTCAGGTCGTATGCCTGAAAAGCAAGATGAAATTCTATTGCCAGAAAACTTTATCGCAAATGCAAAAGAGAAATATCAAGTAGGGGATACGATTACTCTAGAAACAGGACAACGTTTTATAGAGAAAGAACAACTTTCTGAAAATACACCATACCAGGAAAATGAGAGTTTAAAGAATATAACCAAACATACTTTTACGATTGTCGGTATTATGGAACGTCTACCATTTGAGATTGAAGAGTTTTCTTGTCCTGGCTATACATGCATTACAAATGGTTTTCATACAGATAGTCAGAAACTATTCTTAACAATTCAGTCACCAAGTAAAATGCAGGAATTCTTAATGCGTCAAACAATTTCATATTCCTATGTTCCACATTCGGATTTATTACGTTTTTATGGTGCATTTAAAGCAAGTGGGGAACGTTCGGTACTCATTGGTTTAACAACAGTGCTTGTACTACTTATTGCGTATGGTTCTATCTCATTAATTTATAATTCATTTTCTATTTCCATCAGTGAACGTATTCGTCAGTTTGGAATTATGAGGTCCATTGGTGCTTCCAATCGTCAGATTCGTCGCATGGTTCTTTTTGAAGCATTTCTACTCGCTATTATTGGTATTGTATTGGGTGTGATTGTTGGATGCGTTGGAATTGGTGTCACACTTGCTTGGGTTCAAAATAACTTTATCGTGAATATCACAAACAAAGTTGGTATAGGTTTGCGTTTAGTGATTAGTCCATTACCAATTCTTATCGCAGTTTTGATATGCCTGGTGACGACGATTGTTGCGGCATATATTCCAGCTTATAAAGCAATTCATAAATCTGCGATAGAGGCAATTCGTCAAAGTGATGAAATTATCATTAAGCCTAATGAAGTAAAAACTTCAAAGCTCACGCAGAAATTATTTGGTTTTGCTGGAGTAATGGCTACGAAGAATTTCAAACGTAATAAACGTAAGTATCGTTCAACGATTCTTTCATTAGCGTTAAGTGTCATTTTATTTATCTCTGCCGCATCATTAACACAGTATGTAAATAGGATGTTACTGATTCAGAGTAGTAATGATCACAAGATGAATGTCATGTACAATGTATACACTGATGAACAAGAAGATGTTTCCCAGCGTTTTAATATGATTAAGGACATATCAGAAATTCAAAATATCGCTATAACCCAGAAAATCTTCGATGAAGTCTATATTCAGCGTAATTACATTGCGTCAGAATACTGGACTGCAGAGAACCAACAGTATTTACGCCGTATTAAAGATGCGGTAGGTGTAAATGTCGAACTAGTCTTTGTGGACGATGGTGCATTTGAAAAATTGTGTAAACAAAACAAGATAGATTCCTCCAGTTATTTTGATGAAACTAGTCCGAAGGGTCTACTATACAATCACGTTATCCAACAATTTATTAGAGAAGACAAGGCTATTACGCGTGATGTTTCAGTGATAGATACTGACGCAAACAATGTACCAATGTTTGTTCGCGAATATAAAGAAATAGAAGGGTATACAAGTTTACATGAGCCATATATTAAAGATGGTAAGCAGTATTATCTTTTCTATCCGATAGAGTATATTGAAGAAATGGGAGGCTATGAAAACTTAGACATGCGCAAAGCCAAACTCTATCCAGTTGAAGAAATTGATATTGATATTCCACTTGTGGCAGGAGCACAAATTGAAGAGAATCTGTTCACATTAAGTCGTAATACAATGCAGCTAATCTATCCAAGAAGTATGGCGACGACACTATTTGAAAATACAGATACGAGCTATATTCAACGATTATCTAATCCAGAGATTGGTATACAAACAGATAATCATGCAAGTGTTGCTCAACAACTTGAAAAGATTCAAAAAGACAATGGTTGGAGTGCGGATAGAATCTATGACTTTGACCGTGAACGTCAAAATAACCGCATGTTTATCTTAGTGATAAATGTATTTTCCTATGGATTCATTCTTCTAATTGGCGTTATATCGATTGCAAATGTATTTAATACCATTTCAACAAACATCATTCTTCGAAGAAAAGAGTTTGCGATGTTACGATCGGTTGGTATGTCTGAAAAGGGTTTCCAAAGAATGCTGAATTATGAGTGTTTGATCTATGGAGGTCGAAGCTTAGCGATTGGTCTTCCGATATCGTTTATCTTTTCATTCTTTATCCATCACGTGATTAATCAAATGGTACAAGTTGATTACTTTATTCCTTATGTCAGTGTACTACTTGCAATCACTATGGTATTTGTGGTTGTGTTTATCACCATGTTGTATACAACAAGAAAGATACGTAGAAATAATGTGATTGAAGAATTACGTATCGAAAATATTTAGTTAATCTTTTAGAAGGCACTTTGGTGCCTTCTTTTCAAATGAAAAGAACATTAGATGTGTCTAATGTTCTGAAGGGATATAGTGAGCACCACTGATTTCTAATTTTAATAGACGTTTTCTTTCTTCACTTGGTAATACACTGGTATAGAGTAGGGTACTACGATATTCCAGTGTTCTCCATGGGAATGGTACATCCGCAAATTTACTACAAATACGCATATCTTCCTTACGCATGTCATGGAGCCATTTCTTGCCAGTATCATTGAAGGCAAGAATACGTAAGTGGTCAAGTGATGGTAGACGTTGTGCTTCGTATTTTGTTAACTGTACCATCGCTTGTAAGATACTACGGCGAATACGGTTGCTAGTATAACGGTATGTAGTAGCATCCCTTAGGAAGCCTTCATATGTATCGTTATCTGCAGCACATTTACGTAGGTGATTTTCGATTCCTTCGTTAAATAAGAACAGGTCTTCTAATTGCTTGCGAGAGGAAGTTAATAAGTATGTTCGCAAGTAAGGATAGAACTGTTCAGGATATACCAGCGTACTTTCTTTCAGTGTTTCTTCCATTGGTGTAGAACTTGCTAGGCTCTCACTATTTTTGAGTGCCTTTCGAATTGCTAGGGCACTTGCATTTTCAGATATCTCTGGACTAAGATAACCACTTGTACGCTGTACAATCACTGGTTGAATATTAGATTCTTTTAGATGCTTTAAATAAGAAACAGCTAAGATATCATTTGGTTCCATGGAACCTGTTAAAAGACTATATGCACGCGGGAAAGACATCCCTGTCTGCATGCTTTCTCTTAAGTTATCAGGATTAAGAGAAGTATCCGCAATCTCTTGTAGGTTTTCTAAATTAGCGCACTCACTACCAAAGGAGATATAGTCAACTTTGGCAATCTTTAAAAGTTCCACTGCACCATACGCAAACTTAGAAGCACTTTGGGTTGCGTAGAAATAAGGTAACTCAATCACTAGATCTACACCATTTTCAATGGCTGCCTTGGCACGTTTCCATTTATCGATAATTGCAGGTTCTCCACGCTGTACAAAATTACCAGACATAACAGCGATAACCATATCACAACCACTCAGTTTTCTTGCTTGTTCGATTTGATAGCGATGTCCATTATGGAATGGATTATACTCCGCTATGATTCCACATACTTTCATTTCTCAAAATTCCTTTACAGTTGATATGATACAATGAAATCAATCAAACAAGAAAGGATATTTCTTTATGACAGAGTTAATTTATAAAATCATTAAACCTGAAACAGAAGTGAGGGCAACACTAGTCTGTGTACACGGTATGCAAGAACATCATGCCCGTTATATTTCCTTTGCAAGAGAGTTATCTAAGCAGGGTGTAGCGGTACTAATTTATGACTTACCAGGTCATGGGGATGCATTTAAAGATGAACTAGGATACTTCGCAGATCAAAATGGAGATGAAGTATTAATTCAATCAGTAGATACGATGGTTAAGAAGTTACATACAGAATACCCAGATGTTCCACATTTCTTATTTGGACATTCTATGGGTTCTATCATCGTACGCTTATACCTAGAGCGCAATGATGATTTTGCAGGTGTGCTTCTTTGTGGTGCACCAAATTATCAACCAGCAGCTGGCTTTGGTAAGAAACTTGCACAGTTACTAGTCAAGATGAAAGGACCTAAGGCTAAGACAAAACTATTAACAGCGCTTAGTGTGGGTGCCTTTAGTAAGGCTGTCAAGAATGCAAAGACACCAGTTGATTGGTTGTCCTATAACGAAGATAACGTAAACAAATTCTTGAACGATGAATTATGTGGTGTGCCATTTACAGATGCGGGCAACCGTGACTTATTTACAATGGTCTCACACTTACATCATCCATTTACCGCGAAGAATCCTTCTTTACCAATTCTATTTATCAGCGGTGAAGATGACCCATGTACTGGAGGAACGTTAGGATTAGTTGATAGTATTTCGACATTACAGAAGAATGGATATGCAAATATCGAAAATATCACATTCCCGAAAATGCGCCATGAGATTCTCAATGAAAAGGAGAATCATCTTGTAATTGAAGAGATTATTAAATTTATGAACCAGCATCAATAAAAATTGAAACAAATATTTTCTGAAAGAAAAGGTTAAGAGGGTATCTTCTATCATTTTTTCGCTTTTGGAAGCGTTTTTCGGGGGATATTTGATTGACTTTGAAGTGCGGTTTGTTATAATTTATAAGCGTTAACGAGCGAGGAGACTGCCGTGAAGTGGACAAAAACAGAGTTGCTGCGTGATTTGCAGAATGTAGATTTTGACGAAGATGTAGTAATTGAGAACGATGAACTGAAAAATGACACCGGTATCTTATCTGTTGAAGATGTTCATGTAGAAGGTCACGGTTATATCGACGATGAGGATGATCGCTTCTATGTAGATATGCATATTACAGGTACAATGATTTGTCCGGATGCTATCACAAATGAACCAATCAAAGTTCCTCTAGATGTCGATAGTCAAGAAACATATGTCTTTGAAGAAACTGATGAAGATGGCGTACGCCTCGTTACCAGTGAAGTCGTTGATCTGATGCCTGCAGTGATAGATGCTATCCTGTTGGAGGTACCACTTCAAGTGACTGAAGCAGTAGAGGGTGAATATCCGCATGGCGATGGCTGGCAGATATTTACAGAAGCTGAGTATCAGGAAAGCCGGAAAGATCAATTGGATCCGCGTCTGGCAGGACTGAAGCAATTCAAAAATGAATAGTAGGAGGTGCTAGACAATGGCTGTACAACAGAGAAGAAATTCCAAGACGAGAAAGAACAAGAGAAGAACACATTATAAGTTAAATGTACCTACACTCGTAAAGAATGCTGCAGGTGAATACGTTCGCCCACACCATGAAGGTTCTTACGTTAAGGAAACAACAGAATCCAAATAAGGTTGGAAATGAAGATGCTAAATTGGCATCTTTTTTCTATCATTATTTATATAAACTATCTACTAATTTACATCACAAATCATATAATTAGGATAAATAATAGTTTTACTTTTACGCAGGAGGATTCTCATGTTGGACAATAAAGGATTTGATGTGTGGGCAGAAGAATATGAAACTTCGGTTAAATTATCAAGTGAAGACAGCACATACCCTTTTGTGGGGTATAACCAAATTATTAATAAAATCTATGACATAGTTATATCCAAATCAAACGCAACTGTTCTTGATATAGGATTTGGAACAGGTACATTAACACAGAAACTTTATCAGTATGGATGTGATATTTATGGCCAAGATTTTTCTTCAAAGATGATTGAACTAGCTTCCAATAAAATGCCAAATGCTAATTTGTATCAGGGTGACTTTACAAAAGGTATTGTTAAGCAATTGAAACAACGTTCATATGATTTTATTGTTGCAACATATTCTATACATCATCTTAAAGAGGATGGAAAAGTGAAATTTCTTCATGAATTATTAACTCTTTTAGAAAAAAATGGAATGATTCTAATTGGAGATGTTATGTTTGAAACTCAGGAACAATTAGAAAAATGTAGAGAAGAACTATTAGATAAATGGGATGATGATGAATTTTATTGTGTTGTTTCTGATTTAATAAAAGAATTTCCAAATCTACAATTTGAGCGTATTTCATTTTGTTCGGGAATCATTTCATTATCAAAGTGACGAGTTTGTATAATTTGATATTAAATGAGATTAACTTATTATTGCCATTCTTTGGGAATATTTAAGTTTTCTTCTTCTATTGCTATATCAGAAGTCGTTTGATAAAGTCTATTTAAATTAAGGAGTTTCTATGAGTGTAAGAGCGGAAGTATTAAATATATTAGAGCGTGTATTTCGTCAACATGGTTTTGCGTCTTTACTATTAAGAAAGGCAAATATCTCGAAAGAAGAGATGGGCCTAGCAAGTGAAATTGTGTATGGTACGATACGGAATAAAACACTATTAGAAGAACAGTGGCGTCCATTTACAAAGCATGTTAAACCAAGAGTGTCTGCACTTCTTAATATGAGTGTGTATCAGTTACTCTTTTTGGATAGTATTCCTTCCTATGCCGTCATCTTTGAGGCGGTAGAACTTGCCGGTAAATCGGAGAAGGAGTTTGTAAATGCCGTTCTTCGCAAGGTTCAGGCACAGGGTTTAAAAAAACCTGAAGGGAATACGATTGAAGAACTTGCGGTATTAACTTCTCATCCACTTTGGATTTTACAGTTATGGAAGGCTCACTATGGTTTTGAAACAATGAAAGAGATTGTCTTACATAATCAAGAGCCTTCACTTGTATACGGTAGAGTGAATACCTTGAAGTGTAAGAAAACTGAGGTTGCTCAAATGCCGAATGTACGTATGCTAGAGGATGATTGTTTCTTCTGTGCAGGTGTTTTACAGAGATCAGAACTATTCTCTAAAGGAATGGTATTGATA
>CALBKL010000334.1 GCA_937895985.1 uncultured Solobacterium sp. | reverse complement strand
CTTTATGTACCATGTCTTGGATACTGTTACATTAAAGAAGTTAGATGATGAAAGTATTCGTTCGATTGTTCAAGTTCAAACAGAGAACTTAATCAAGAAAGCAGAAGAAAACTTAAAGATTAAATTAGTAGTTGAAGATTCTGTTCAGGAATGGGTCATTCAACACTTTAATAAGGATTTAGGTGCTGCTTCAATTAGTTCTAATTTCTATGATTTCTATGTGTCCCTAGGGCAGGCAGTGTTAGACCATTCCCTGGGAAATATGGAAGAAATCAAGATGACAGTGAAGAACGATATTCCTGTTGTTACTATTAATGAAGAAGATATTCAGATGAGTCGCTCACGGAATAGTAGCGAGGAACTCGAAGAAGTAAATCGCGAATTAAGTGAGATTATCGGTCTTGATGAAGTGAAGGCGTATATTTCTTCCTTACAATCCTTGGTTGCGATGCAACAAAAGCGTCGTGAGCAGGGCATGAAGACCGCCACACTTTCTAAACATATGATCTTTACAGGTAATCCTGGTACTGGTAAGACAACGATTGCGAGATTGATTTCTCGTTATATGAAGGCTATTGGTGCGTTAACACAAGGACAGCTTGTGGAAGTATCTAGATCAGACTTAGTAGCGCAATATGTTGGTCAGACAGCTCCATTAACGATGTCGGTAATCAAGTCTGCGATTGGTGGTGTGCTATTTATCGATGAAGCGTATTCTCTACATCGTGGAAAAGATGATGCGTTTGGATTAGAGTGTATCGATACACTTGTAAAGGCAATGGAAGATAACCGTGATAACTTAATCGTTATCTTAGCGGGATATAAGAAGGAAATGTCTGTATTCCTAGAGTCTAACTCAGGTCTAAAGTCACGTTTCCCGAATATCATCAACTTCAAGGACTACACAGGTGAAGAACTCTATCAGATTGCTTGTCTACAAGCAAAGGGTAAAGGTTATCATATTGATGAAGCTGTTAAGGATAAGCTAACTGCGTATTTCAATGAAGTACAGAGTATCAATGCTATGGAAGCTGGTAACGGCAGACTTGCACGTAATATGATTGAAGACGCAATCTTACGTCAATCCACAAGATTAGTATCGAATCCAGATAGCGATATGAGTGAGCTTATTGAGGCTGACTTTGATTTCACAATTAAGGTTCAACCGCCAAAAGTAAGTGATTCTCCTTCGCTAGAAGATTTATTAAAGATGACACAGAAATAGTATTAAAAAGTGCTGGGCGATAGTTTAGCACTTTTTATATGTTTACATGCATGCACGTTTATCAATAAAATAGTTGGATATGCAAGTAAATTTTTGGAAGAAATTTAAATATACTATGCATGCATGTTTTAACACAATCAATATTGTGTTAATTTTGTGTGAAAATTGTGTATTTTATGCGCTAAATTTGACGTTTTAAATAATTTTCGTGTATCATTTTCATATGAAACATAGATTAAAAATGACGACAAAGAAATTTCTTGCGTTTGGTTTGGCTGCTTGCATGGTAGGTGGTACTGCACTTAGTTATGTGCTCGCAAGAAGAGACTATATGAACAAACAGATGTTATTATCGCAGGCTAGGTTATATGATTCACTTCGACTTAACATGAGTGGTATTACGACAGCTGAGTATGGAAGTACATTTGATGTACATACACTTGTTGCGGAACATACTGGTGATTTAAAGATTGATGGACAGAT
>CALBKL010000333.1 GCA_937895985.1 uncultured Solobacterium sp. | reverse complement strand
TTTTTCTGGTAATGTTTCTTCTAAGTTATCCGATTTCTTAGCGTTCAAGTATAAACTTCTAGCTTCATCAATTAACTTCTTTAACTGCTCATCTGTTAATTCAAATAACTCTTGTAAAGAAGCAGATGAACTAGACTTAGAACGTAATAATGCTGCGTAGTATTCTTTTCCATCTGGCAAGTCATATAAGCTTAAAGATGTACGAGTTCCACGGAATGTTTCAAGTTCTTGTGCAAGCTTCTGATATTCAGGAATATATGTATTTAAGATAAAGTCACGATTCTTTTCTTTATATGCAACACGTTGTTCCTCTGTCAAACCTTCAAACTTATCAATATTCTGATTAAAGATTTGAATGAGTGGATTGTTATCAGTCTTCGCAACAAACTTTGCAATACCATCTAATGTGCTGTCCAAAGCAGCATCTGTCATGAAGTATCCGTTGGCTACCTGTGTACGAGTGACTTCTAATGCTCCTTCAATATATGCTGGAACACTCTCTAATACTGATAGATAGTCGTCAATATCTTCCTGCTTATAGAAAATAAACTCTGTAAAGTTTGTAATCAGATTGCTTTGAATACCACGGTTTGGTAAGAACTGGAAATCAAACATTGGATAGTTTAATAACTCACGAGTACTTTCTAAGTAATACTTATATGTATCGTAATCATGCTGTTGTATATCTGACAACTCGTCATAATTGAACTTCTCTAATCCCTTTAAAGACTCCTCTACTTTTGCGATACTCTTTGAGTTATCTAAAGTTGGAGGTTCACCAATCGTTGGCTGTGGTTTTGTAATACCATATTTTTCATAATCCTTTAATGCAAAATGTAATGATGTATAATCATCTTCCATCATTTGGATGAATTCATTTCGCATAAACTGATCGAAATCAGCATTCGTTTCTTCTGCATGTACAGGTGAAATTACACAAAGAAGTGCCATGGCAATCAAGCCAAGTAAAAACTTTCTTATTTTCATCTATTCATTCTCCTTGGTTCTAAGTATAACAGAAGTATTATCTTTGAGAAATATTACTATTTATATTCCGTTCCACCCCATTCAACCACTGTAAAACCCTTACGTTCTACACTGTCTAACTTCTGGGGTTGAATTGTTATTGATTCTTTCAATGGTTTCCATGCCATCATGACACGAATGACTGTATCTGGCTTTGGAGAAATGTCGAGTGTTGCATGATTCGTATAGTTTTCATTCTGGAAAGAAATTAAGTTATATGCATTATCCTGCATTCGAGGTAACCAATAGATAATAAACTCATTTTTCTCACGATCATTTAGTCCTAGTTGGGTAAGTGCTTCTTCTAAGAAAGTCTCTGTTTCAGACCCCTTTACAACAAAACCAGTTGAAAAGTCTGGAGTATAATTTACAACACCTTCCCAGAATAAGCAATAATATGAATTCTCATTATCTAATGCATGTAATGATCCATCCGGTTCTGCCACAACTTTCCAGCCATCATGATACTTTGGATAAGTTGCAGTAAATTTACCATCGAGATTTACTTTTACATCTACCTCAGTTGTATTCTCTGGATATAGATAAATAACAGGTTTCTCAGTAGGTGGTTCTCGGAATAGATTACACCCTGTCATAAAAATAATCGTACACGTAAGAAATACCTTTATCAGTTTATTCATATTCATTTCCCCTTATATACAAGAAAGGTCTGAGCAACCTCAGACCTTAACTTTCTTATTCTAATTACTTACTTTTTTGTATCAGCTAGTAATGTATCAGCAGATAACTTACCAAATACAACTGTATCTACTACAGCGTTACCACCTAAACGGTTTGCACCGTGGATACCACCAGTAATTTCACCAGCAGCGTATAAGCCCTTGATTGGCTCTCCCTTTTCATTGAGCACACGTGCTTCCGCATCGATTGTTACACCACCCATTGTATGGTGAACACAAGCCTGACGAGGAGTTACAACCCATGGTCCATGCTCGAGTTTTGTAGAGTATAGAGTTCTTCCGAATTCATCACTTCCACTTTCAACACTCTTATTGAATTCATCTACAGTTGCCTGTAATGTTGCAGGATCCATATCTAACTTCTTAGCGAGTTCTTCTAATGTATCCGCGTAAACAATGAAACCATTCTTTTCTAGATATTCAAATGTAAATCCGTCACCACTTCTCCATGATGGATCTTTAATATCTTTATAACCAGCACCATCGCCACTTTCAAGGATATAGAACATCTTATCAGTTTGATTTAGAACGCCACCGCAAATCTGGTCACGACGACCATCTTCACGAACGAAACGCTTACCTTCCTTATTAATGAAGATAATCTGATCTGTACCGTTAACTGCACGTGCTGGGAACTTAGAAATCTGACCATCTACCAAGTTACCTAGATATAGAAGCTGTAATTGTTCCATATCTGTTAAGGAAGCACCAGCATCCTTAGCCATTGTGATACCATCACCCTGTGATGCTGAGAAACGGTTTGTTGTGCCTGTCTTAGAAAGATCTGGCCACTTACCTGTTGTATTGTATTCCTGAACCATCTTAGCGTTAGCACCAAAACCACCAGTAGCTAATACGACGCCATCCTTAGCTGTAAATGTAATTTCTTTACCTGTATGGTTATCCGTAGCCTTAACAGCCGTAACTTTATTATTATCAAGTACAAGTTTTGTAGCTGTAGCTTCTGTTAATAATGTAACCTTATCTCCATACTTTTCAAGCATATCGGCGTATACAGAGATAAAGCCTGTACCCATCTTCATTGTAGATGTGTGTGTACGTTGCCATAGAGCACCAGCACCTTGAGAAATCTTATCCTGGAATTCCATACCCATGGATTCGATCCATTCATAGCCACCAAATGCGTTGTAGCATAATGCCTTAACTAAATCTAAGTTGGCAACCTTATCACCATTGATCCAAGTTTGTAACGCATACCATTCCTTGGAGTCGAATAAGTCTGTTCTACCTGCAGCCTTATATGCATCCCACTGAGCTTGAACTTCTGCTTGTAATGCTGCATGTTGTTCGTTAATTGGTGTTTCAGCTAAAGCCTTCTCAATCGTAGTCTTAACTGCATCACTCATTTCAGCATGTTGCTGTAATGCTGGATCTGGTGCATTATAAATCGCACCACAAACCAATGTATCACCACCGACTTCACCGGCTTTTTCGATAATTGCTACGCTCTTACCACCTTGTAAGAGTTCAACAGCACTTGCAAGACCAGCACCGCCGCCACCTACTACGACAACGTCTGCTTCAACGTCTTTTTTATCTTCGTATGTTACATCCTTCTTAAATGCATCTGGATCGCCACCTGCTTGTTTGATAGCATCCTTAACAGCAGTCTTAATAGCTCCTGATGTAATTGTTGCACCAGTTACGTTATCTACTGATAAACTTTGATACTTAACGATTTCTTCTGGAATTAATTGAACAGGTGCTACACCCCCAGTTGTAACAACCTTTCCCGCCTTGTCAACAAGTTCTCCGCCGATACCAGGTGTTTCAGCGTGAGAAGTAACCTTGATTGACTTGATTTCGTTTTCTGTTACTTCAACTTCTACAGTGACGTCGTCATTCATACCAGCAGCTGAAGCTGTGTATGTTCCGGCTTTCATCTTTGCGGAAGTTGTTGTTTCAGTTGCCTTGTTACAGCCAATTAACGATCCGGCTAAAACAAGAGTAACTAAAGAAATACTCAACTTTTTCATTATGTTTTTCCCTCCATGTATTGATTTTATGATAAACCATTTTTTCACAAATGAATACCCCCTTTAACAAATTTATTTTTTGTTTTTATTCTCACTTGTAACTTTTCGTTATTACTTAATGTTTTTTTCTTGCCATGTAGATTCCAACACCAGCAAGAACTGCAAATGATAGTGCAAAAAATCGTCTGGTATAACAGGTTGATTTTTACTTGCATGTATCTCAGCCATCTCCAGATTATGTTCAGTCATTGGCATTGCTTGACGACATGTCTATATCCAGAAACCGAGAGCACAAGAAACGAGGTACATATACGAAACTAATAGTCGATACATTAAACAAATAAAATTAAACTATACTTCAATTTTCTCTAAAAAGGGTATCTTAGTCACTAGCTTTGATGACATAGGTATCCTTATTTTGTATATGATTAACCCACAACTGATTTCGCTTACGTATTTCGAAAGATTCAGAGTGCGT
>CALBKL010000332.1 GCA_937895985.1 uncultured Solobacterium sp. | reverse complement strand
ATACCTATCTTTATATCATTGATACAGATCAAAATATTTATAAAGCAAAGTATGCTGATGTAATTAAGATGATTACTGTAAATGTTGGTGATAAGATTACAATCAAGACAGATGGTATAAATTATCTTTATGAGTAAGAGGAAGACCTCTTACTCTTTTAAAACTTACTTAATTTGCATGCATGATGTAAGGCTCATTGACTTTACAGTATTCTTTGAGTAATATTTTAGTAGAAATATCAATGAGGAAGTTATCATGATTGAGCTTAACTCGTTTTCATTAAATTATACGGTTTGTATATTTTTTGAGACGAGTTTTTTCGTTGAGAGGGACTATGAAAATCAAGAAAATACTGAACAATAATACTGCCGTCATTGATGATAACGGTAATGAAGTGATTGTGATTGGAAAGGGAATTTGTTTTCAGCGTAAAGCTGGGGATTCCATTAATAGTGCATTAGTCGAGAAGCGATTCTTTTTATCTTCTAATGAGTTAAATCTCAATTTACAGAAGGTGTTAGTATCTTTGCCGCTAAGTGAAATCAATATTGTGGATAGAATTATTCAAAATATACGTTTATCTTTGACAAAGAAATTCAGTGATATGTTATATGTTTCTTTGTGTGATCATGTACATTATGCTTTAAAGAATTATGCGGATGGAGTTTCTGTGCGTAATGATTTATTAAATGAAATATCGCATTTTTATCCGGATGAATATGAACTTGGGGTACAAGGCATCCAAATTATAAATGAAGAAACAGGGGTAGAACTACCGATTGATGAGGCTGGTTTTATTGCAATGCATATCATCAATTCTGAAACTGAAAATGGAATAGGTACTGCAAATGTTAGGAAGATTACTATCATTATTGATGAAATCTTAAAAATCATATCGAATTATTTCAACGTGGAGATTGATGAAAAGTCATTGGTATATTTTAGACTAATTAGTCACTTAAAGTATTTTGCAAGGAACATTGTTACACATCATCAATTTGGAAGTGATGATAAGAATGAAGCACTGTTAAATATGTTGAAGGAAGCATATAAAGACGCATACTTATGTGCAATAAACATCAAACAATTTATTCATGCAAAATATGAAGTGGAAATTGGCAATGAGGAATTAACATATCTAATAATTCATATTCAAAGATCAATTTCATGAAAGGGGGATCAATATGAATGAGAATCAAAAATTAGCACAGTTTATTTTGGAAAATGTAGGAGGAAAGGAGAACGTTGAGTCTGCTACGCATTGCATGACACGATTACGCTTAAAGTTAAAAGATAATTCAAAAGCAAATCGTACAAATCTAGAAAATCATTCAGGTATTATTTCTACTCAGGTTGCTGAGGGAAAATTACAAGTGATTATTGGAACACAAGTAGGAGATGTATACGAAGAGTTTATTAAACTTGTACATGTGGTAGAAGAAACTCCAAAAGAAGAAACAAAAGACAAAAACGTTCTAAATCGATTTGCGGCATTAATTACAAAAATTGTAGTTCCATCATTAGGTGTTTTATGTGCTTGTGGAATTATTGCAGGTGTTAATTCAATTCTATTATCAACAGGGGTAATCACAAGTGGTGATGGTACAAACATTCTATTATCTAACTTAGGTAATGCATGTTTAACATTCTTCCCAGTTATTTTAGGTTATACAAGTGCGACTGCATTTGGTATGGATCCATTTATCGGTATGATCCTGGGTGCATTTATGATTTATCCAGGCATGGCTCAGTCGATTAATGCAGGTGATCCATTGTTTACACTATTTGCAGGTACACCTTTAGAAATGCCTGTATTTAAAACTTTCTTAGGAATTCCTATTATCTTCCCTGCAACAGGATATACTTCGACAGTAATTCCAATCATGATGGTAAACTTCTTGGCTTCTAAGATTGAGAAGACTTTAAAACAAGTACTACCGCGCGTAACAAGACAGTTTATGGTTCCTTTCTTTACAATTCTATTTGCGGGAATCGTAGGTGTATTATTAGTTGGGCCAATCTCAATGATTATCCAAAACTTATTACAAGCTGGATTAAATAGTTTGATTTCAACATCTAAGATTTTGGCATTTGCAGTTATTACATTAATTTATCAACCATTGGTTATTTTTGGTTTACATTGGCCATTAATTACTTTAGGAATTATGGAATATGGCTCATTAGGAAATTCTCTTATTGTAGCTTCAATCTTCCCAGCAAGTTTCGCACATATGGCAGCTTGCTTTGCAGTATTCTTAAAGAGTAAAGATATTAAGACAAAGAATATAGCTTTACCTGCATTCTTAAGTGCATGTTTCTGCATTATTGAGCCTTCGATTTATGGTGTTACATTACCAGTTAAGAAACGCTTTGGCTTCTGTATGATTGGTGGATTAGTAGGTGGTTTAATCTTGGCTTTATCAAATTCTCCAATGTATGCGATTAGTATGGGTGTAACTGGTGTTATGTCATTTATTAATCCAAATGTTTCGGGTATTGGTGGACTAGTTTGGGCAATTATTGCATGTATCGCCGCAATGTTAGTAACATTTACTCTTACATTTGTTACATTTCAAGATACAAAGGAAGTGAAATAAATGAATTTTTCCCAAAGAAATAAAATATTTGGGTTGCTGTTTGGTTGTGCTTATGGTGACGCAATGGGGATGCCATCTGAAATGATGTGCCGTACAATATTGGATGAAACTTTCCCTTATGGTATCCATGCATTATTACCATCTTCAAAGAATGATTTCTTCAAGCGGAAATTTAAAGCAGGTGAGGTGACAGATGATACTGTGAATACCTTACTGGTATGTGATTCAATCATTGAAGATGGAAGATTTGATACGGAATTATACCTTCGTAAATTATTGCGATGGGCAGATGAAAATCCAGAAAAGAATGCTAGTCAGATTGGGCCATCTACTTCAAAGGCTTTAGATTTATTACGTGCTGGTAAAAGTTATGTAGAGTCTGGAAAATATGGAACTACGAATGGTTCTGCTATGAAAGTTAGCCCGCTTGGGATTCTGCATAATTATCATGATATCCAAGGTTTAGTAGATGATGTTTGTAAACTATGTTTGCCAACGCACAATACAAGTATTGCGATTACAGGTGCGAGTGTTATCGCAACTCTAGCTAGCTATGCTTTACGACATGAATATGATGAAGAAGAAATTTGGTCACTAGCGAAACTTGCAATATTAAGACCTTATCTGAGAAAGAGGTCCTTGAAAAACTTGAAACAGTCTACGGTGTTGGTTTTGAGACTATTGAAACGATTCCGGCTGTACTTGCAATGATTATCCTAAGCAAAGGGAATCCAATGAAGTCTGCTCAATTATCAGCTAATATTGCTGGGGATAGTGATACGATTGGTTCTATATCCACTGCTATCTGTGGCGCATTTCATCCAGAATTTAATAGTTTAGATATCAAACACATTGAGGAAGTCAATGGAATCAATTTTAAAAAGTATGTAGATGGATTAGAAAGAGTATTCAAATAAACATAAAAAGGACTCCAATATGATATTGAAGTCCTTTTCAATGGTGCGCTTAATGCTTCTAAAGTCGAACCAGTAATACGTTTAGTCCCCTTGATTAGATTTGTTCCTATGTCTATATATCCATCGTCGTATAAGTACACGGCGTTCAAGAATGTATCTATAAGTTTTTCTTTGTAGTCATAGTTGCCTGTATCTGTCTTTAGGCTATCAATCCAAAACAGGAACATATCACGCTCAATGTATGGCGGCTTAGTTGCCTGTACTTTGTGCAATGTGATTTGTAATTGTGCCTTATTCTGTTCTAACTCTTCAAGGCGTGCTTTTGTTGTTTCTGTGATGATACCCATTTCAATGGCTTTCATTATATTGTTGATAGACTTGGTAACGTCCTTGATCTTGGACTCTATCATTTTTTCATCGCTGTTATCTTCTAGTTGCTTCTTTTGGTATTCCATAAAACTATCAGCCAACTTGTTTATGTAGTCCATGTCGTTCAGCTGGTTTATCAACTCAGTAATTACAACTTCTTCTATCCAGTCTTTCTTGACTCTCTTCTTATCGCACTTACGCTTTTTAAATTTCACGCAAGTATAGTAATAGTAACGGTTGCCTGTTCTGCTTGTGGCGTATTCACCAGTCATAGGGCTTCCACAGTGTCCGCAGAATAGTTTACCAGTTAATAGGTACTTAGCATCACGTGATCGTGCTGGTGCTTTCTTGTGCCTGTTTTTTATTTCTTGTGCAACATCAAACATTTCTTTGGATATAATGGCTGGCATTCCATTAGGCACAATGTAATCAGCATACTTGTATGTCCCTATATATTTCTCATTGCTGATGATAGTATTCAGAGAACTCTTATTCCATAGCGATTTTCGAGCGTTTAAGATACCGTCACGGTTTAAGTCGGTAATTATATCGTTTATTGTCTTTCCGCTTGTATATTCGCTAAAAATGCGTCTTATAATAGGCGCTTCATTTTCGTTTATGACATAGTGATCGTCCGCATCTCTACCATATCCAAAAACCTTTTTGCCTATTGTCTTCAGTTGCAATGCACTTTCCCTGTTACCACGTTTGACATTTTCGGAAAGATTGGCGCTGTAATATTCCGCCATGCTTTCCATTAAGCCCTCCATGATTATTCCCTCAGCACTATCTGATATGTTTTCCATAGCGCTATATATCTTTACGCCGTTTTTCTTCAGTTTAGAACGATATATGGCGCTATCATAACGGTTGCGGGCAAATCTATCAAGTTTCCAAACGATAACAGCCTTAAAGTGCTTATTTTCGCTATCCCTTATCATTTTTTGGAATGACGGGCGATTATCTGATGTTCCTGTTTTGGCTTCATCAATGTATTCATTGATTATCTCAAACCCGTGTTCTTCAGCGTATCGCTTGCAATCTCTTAATTGTCCTGTGATAGACTCTTCACGCTGCCCTGAAGAAGAGAAACGGGCATATATTACGGCTGGTATGTAGTTTCCCATGTTATCTCCTTTCGTTTTGTATCTGATAGTTAAAAACCACGAAAAACGAGTCTTTTTTCCTGTTTTCGTGTATTTTAAACGGCAAAATCGTTTATAATTAAATTCCGATAGTCCCTTAGAGGACAGAATAGAAGCCACCGGCATATTGTTGGTGGTTTCTTTCGTTTATATAACGCTTTCTTTGGAACAATACCAAATCAGTTTCCCTATTACAGACACTGGATCAGTACCATCTTTTATGATTAGTGGGTGCTGTTCAGGATTGAATGACACTGGCTCAAGAACATAACTATCAGTCAATCTGTAAAACTTCTTAACTGTAGCATCGTCACCATTTACCATGATAGCGCCTATTTCTCCATTTTCTAATGTGCTTGTCTTTTCAAATAAACCTATACAGCCGTCAGGTAAAACCTTGTTCATGCTGTCACCTTTGATTTGTAATGCGAATACTTGCTTATTTGCAAAGCGTGACGGATATTCAATTTCACCGATGATGTCTTCTATCGCTTCTAAAGGTGTGCCGGCTGGAACAACGCCTATAACGTTTGTTTTGTTAGTCATTATATTATTTATAGCGTTTATCCCAAGTAATT
>CALBKL010000331.1 GCA_937895985.1 uncultured Solobacterium sp. | reverse complement strand
TCAACATCTTCACCGAGATTGTTATCGAGGATAGCCTTCTTTAATGGTGATTCATTGTTGGCCACAAGTGTGGAAGATAGTGCAGACCATGCGATATTTTGTACATAAGAATCGTATGTAGAAATAATCTTTGCAAAAGAAATATGAGAGCGATTCTCTGTAGGTTCATTTTCACTGACTTCGTAGGATATACGATTGTGTACAGCTGGTAGAACCTTCTGCATTGGTATTGCGAAATCCATTTCTTCCTTTTGATAATTAACAAAGTATTCTTCATGGATAAAGCGAAGTACTTCATCAATATCTAAGTTGCCATCTACCCAAATACGCGCGTTGGATGGATGATAGAATTTTTGGTGTGTTTCAATAAATTGTTCGTATGTTAAATCTGTAATATAACGTGGGTCACCACCAGATACATACTTATAGCAGTTATCAGGGAATAACATACGATTGAGTTCATCTACGATTGTTTCATCAACAGAGGAGAAAGCACCCTTCATCTCGTTGAGTACAACACCACTATATTCCATCTCTTCATTTACATCATGAATCTGATAATGCCAACCTTCTTGTAAGAAGATATTTGGATTCGTATAGATTGCTGGTTGGAATACAGCATCCATATATACAGAAATGAGGTTCATATAGTCTTTGTCATTGCGACTACTTACCGGATACATTGTCTTATCTGGATACGTAAAAGCATTTAAGAATGTTTGTAAACTACTCTTTAATAGTTCTACAAATGGTTCGCGCACAGGATACTTCTTTGAACCATTTAGAACACTATGTTCTAGAATGTGGAAAACACCTGTATCGTTATCAGGGATTGTTTTGAAGGTAATCGCAAAGGTCTTATTTTTATCATCACGTTTTAACCAACAGAGTTCTGCGTTTGTTTGAACGTGGCGGAACATATATAAAGTTCCTTTTGCATCTTCAATATCTTTGATTTGTTCAAGGACAAATCCATGTAGCTTGTTATTTAGTTCTAAATTCATACTGAACCTCCATACCTGTTAATCATACAGCATTATTATACAGAATCATAAAAAAAGATGATCGTAAGCATCATTGAACAATATGAGTAATTATGCAACTTAGAAACAAGAGTTTGAAGTCTGGTTATTTATCCATGATAGGCATACAATTTAATTAGATAAAACAAAGGGGGAAGAAAAATGAAGAATGACATAAAATTGTTTATGATATATGCAGTAATTAATGGAATACAACAATATTTTTTCTTAGTTAAGATGAAGTTGTCAGACCTCTCTATTTTGATTACTATCATACTTTCTCTTTTATATATACTTATATATCGTAAATTACAAAATAAGCAGCATTAAATAAATTGAATATTCATAGAAAAGGTAGGGTATTTCGAATAGAGTTATCCTGCCTCTTTATATGAAGAAAAAAGATGCGCGTAAGCATCTTTAGTCAATAATTTGATTGATGACGATTTCTGCACGTCCTAGGTTGATATGATCTCCCTCGTGGATACGAGCCTTACCAAGTGGTGGTAGTTTAATTCCGTTTAAGTATGTTCCATTATGTTCAGAAACATCTGCTAAATAGAATGTATCACTTTCAATCAATATGCGTGCATGTTTTCGGCTGATTGCTGGCTCATTGATGACAAGGTCACAACTTGCGGCTTCACGACCAATCAAGCATGGTAATGTACTGATTGTATGATCCTTTGCTTGTCCTGCTACTTTAATTGTAACAAGAATCTTAGGATCAGCTTCATCTAAGTTTGTTGTAGAGAAGATTTCTTCAAATAATGTTGCGGAATCATCATTATTCTTTTCGCGAATTGGTGTATCCAAGGAATCGACCTTTACTGGAGCGATTGATGGAGACACTGGCATTACAGGTCTTTCTAAATCACTAAGAACTGTTGTCGCAGCGAGCTTATCTTCTTCATTCTGCTTTGGTTGTTGTACTGGTTCTGGTTTTGGAGTGATTGGTGTAGCTTGCACAACTTTCTTAGCCTGTGGCTTTTTTGTTGTACTAATATCATTTCCTTCCGCATCTACATAATATGTATTTTTCTTAAATGCCAAATAGATAACGGCTAGAAGTAGAACAACGTTTGTACCGACTAGGCCCATGATAATCAATTTGACAATTGTTGGATCACTTAACATAAATTACTCCTCTTATTAATATCGTTAACCTTATAATACAACAAACCTTACATTTTTTCACGTTCACTTACATCGTGTGTAATTTCAACGATTGGAGATGGTCGTGATAATTGGGTTTCTGCGTAGATATCCTCTTCTGTTGGTGGAACGATAGGAATATCATTCTTGGACTCTAAGCGAATTGTGCGATATACGATGATATCTAGGATTGCAACGAAGATAAAGAAGAAGATTAGTCCGATATCGGATTCTACCATCAGTGTTGCGTCAAAGATTGTATGTAGTAATACCGCAAATGCATAAGAAGCTTTTAAGTTTAGTGACTTTACATCAGGGCTATTAACAGCTTCAGCTACTTTTGCATGACCATAGTATAAGCCCATGTATACCGCAAAACTCATGTGTCCTGGAATTGTGAGAAGTGCACGCTGTAAAGCAACGCCTATTCCATAATTAAATACATAGAAGACGTTTTCTAATGCCGCAAATCCAAGTGATACAAATACAGCGTATACAATACCATCAAAGCGATAATTGAATGCTTTGTCTTTCCATGTGAATCGATAGAGGAAGAAGAACTTTGCGCCTTCTTCGATGAGTCCAACAAAGATTGCGGTTAGGATACCGTAATTGACTTGTGTAGCAGTTACTACATTTTCCAAAAGATAATAGACAACCTGTTCGGAAATCATCTCTAATATGATTGCGATTGGTACAGAGAGTAGACCACCAATAATACACTTTAGTAATAAGAGTGGTGGTTCTTTTTCTTTATCATCATTGCGATAGATATAAATCATGAAGAAGATTGCAGGGAAAATCGCAATCACAAGATAGAACAGTGTTTGTTCTAAGGTTAATTGTCCGTATTGATTTAACATTCGTTAACACACACCTTTCTGATCAGTTTTTCCATGAACTAAATCATAGATCTGATTTTTTGAGATACCTGTCTGTTTGGCAACTTCTTTGATTGCGGCACTTGTAGACATTCCACTTTCAATAGAAGTATTTACCATATTCAGGATTTGCCCCATATCGATATCTTTTTCATAGTCATCTTGATTGCCTTCAATCACAACAACCATTTCACCTTTTAACTCTGAGGCAATCGGTAGTATCTCGGAAATTGTACCACGGATAAACTCTTCATGTACTTTTGTTAATTCACGAGCGATACAGATATGACGATCACCTAATACATCTAAGCAACTTTGTAGCATCTTCTCAATGCGATGTGGTGCTTCATACATAATGAGTGTCATTGGATATGATTGGTACAGGCGTAGTTTCTTAACACAATCATGTGTGGATGGTGGTAAGAAACCAATGAAGATAAATGGCTGTGCAATTAATCCTGAGGCAACAAGTGCATTCAAGAAAGCACTACAGCCTGAAATTGGCACAACATTATATCCAAGAGCTGTCACTTCACTGACAACTCTTTGACCTGGATCGTTGATAAGTGGATATCCAGCATCGGAGATTAAGGCAATATTATTTCCTTGTGATAGTAAGTTAATAATGCCTTTTGTACTGGATGCTTCATTAAAGTTTTGATAAGCAATCAATCGCTTTGAAATACCAAAATGTTTTAGTAACTGTCCACTATTACGTGTGTCTTCACACGCAATTACATCGACACTATTTAAGACATCGATAGCTCGTGGAGTCATCTCGTTGAGATTTCCGATTGGAGTAGGTACTAAATAGAGCGTTGGTTTTTCATTTTCGAAGGATTTCTGGCGGTTCATGCGTTATCGCCCTCATCTTTTTTCTTGCGTCCAAATGTACGCACAGTTACATTCTTGCGTTCAGCAGTATTCTTTTCCACGTTTGGGCGTGGCTGACTCTGCTTGTTGGAATGATTTTTGCTTGGTTTCTTATTGTTATTGTTTGGACGATTGTTTTGTGGTTTGGATGACTCTACCTTAACAGTTGGTAAGTCTATTGATACATGTACAGCCTTGTCTTTATTCACTGGTGCAGCTACACCTTCATGAACGGTTGTACGATGTACTTGTTTATCACTCTTTTGGTTGTTATTCTGTTGAACAAAGCCTTTACGTGGGATAGCTTTCTCTCGTAAGTTTTCCAGGGAAATAAAGAGTACTTGTTCGCGGTTTTCTAACTTCGCTTCCTGTTTCATGACATTCATATTTGTAAGACGATAAACCATACCATCATATTCAACTTGAGAACCCATCTTAGGCAGTCCAGCTGTTAGTTCCTTATAATCATTTTCCTCATACTTTAAGCAACACATTAACTTACCGCACATACCGGAGAGTTTCTCTACGTTTAGTGCAAGCTGTTGTGTTTTAGCCATATTGATGGAAATTACATCAAAGTGATTCTTGTATCGGCTGCAACATGTTTCCATACCGCACATACCAATGCCGCCGACCATCTTAGCCTTATCACGTTCGCCAATCTGACGTAATTCAATACGGCAGTGTAGACGAGTTCCTAATACCTTTAAAAGCTCGCGGAAATCGACACGTTGATCAGCGAGGTATACAAATAGAACCTTTGAGCGATCAAGTGTATACTGTGCACTCATCAGATTCATATCGAGATTTAAACTTTGAATTTCTTCGTTACAGATACGATACGCTTCACTTTCCGCAATGGCATTTTCAGCGTACATTTTTTGGTCTTTCTCTGTAGCGATACGAATAATTGGTTTTGTTGGCATATGTAGATTGTATCTATCAATTGATAGAGCATCCGCATCTACCTCGCCCATTTCGATTCCTTGTGCTGTTTCTACAACAACCCAGCTTCCTTTTTTGATATCTGCGTTATCGCAGCCAAAAGAATACGGTTTTGTAGCATTCTTAAATCGCACAGCGACGGAATAGGCATATTTCACTGTCGGTTGTTCCTGTTCTTGGTGCATTGGACAACCGCATGAACCGTGTTCACATTCCATGTTCATGGTTGAATTCCTCCAATCTATAGAAGGTTTGATCCATTAATAGATTTAAATCAATAAATCGATTAATCTTATCTTTTTGTTCTTGTAAGATAATGATCAATTCTCCATATTCTTTCTGTTTGTTTATTTCTTGTTGTAGTAATTCTTTGTACCAATGTGGTCCTTCAACATGCTTGCATATAACATCATGGGCAAATAATGACATGAGATCGAAGAAGCCATTGAGTAATAAAATATTTTCTTTCTTTGCTTTTGCACTGTCTTTTTCGCTTGAACGATAGGAAATATCATAATCTACCAATAGTTCTTCGCGACTTCCTTCAAGATTAAAGTATTGTCTAAACATCATCTTGCAGGTTTCAAAGATAGAACTGTCCGCAAATTCCTTCATTTGGTTGATATCTTTTACAAGATGAGAGATAAAGTAAGCATCTACATCTTGAACACCCACTTCTTTCGCTTTGGAAAGTAGATACTCTTCGGAAAGTGGAGAGAAGGGAATTAACGTACAGCGAGAAACGATGGTTGGTAAGATACGATCGATATTGTCAGTTGTAAGAATTGCGACAACACCAGATGAAGGTTCTTCCAAAAATTTCAACATACTGTTTTGTGCAGAGATACTTGCGTTCTCTACGTTTTCTAGAATGTATACACGAGATCCATCCCCATCTTCTAATGCAGTCTTAGAGAATTTCTCTTGGATTGCGTCTACATCATCTTTAGAGATAGCACTCTTAGAGCCATCTAATAAAACCATGTCTGCATACAAGCCCTCATCTACACGACGACATGTATTGCATTCTTCACAAGCAACTCCTTGGTGCCGCTTACAAAAGATACTCTTTGTAAGTAAAAGAGCAGCTTCATGTTTTAGGGTTCCATGAGGACCGGATAAAAGATAAGCATTCGCAACTCTATGATTCATGCATGCATTTTCTAACGCATGATAAAACAGAGGTTGTTGTTGCTGTAACTCATCCTTGCGCATCTAATAATCCTTTCACAATTTCATAGGACTTTTGAATCACTGTATCGACATCAGCGGTTGCATCTACGATAATCATACGATCAGCGTATTTCTCAATCACCTTTTGATAACCTTCATGAACACGCTCGTGGAATTCAACACTTTCTTGATCAAGTCGATCTAATACTTCTCTTCCTTTACGGATACGCTTTAAACCTGTTTCCGCATCAATCTGTAGAAAGATTGTCTTATCCGGCATGTGGTTTTCAATCGCAAATTGGTTGATTTCATAAACTTCATCCATGCCAATCTCACGGCCGCAACCTTGATATGCTAGGGAACTGTCCACAAAGCGGTCACTAATGACATGTACACCTTGTTCAAGGACAGGTAAAACCTTATCTATAAGATGCTGTCTTCTGCTTGCGGCATAAAGTAGTGCTTCTGTTCTAGCATCCATCTCTGTGTTCTTAGGGTCTAAGATAACATGACGAATCTGTTCAGCAATATTGGAACCACCTGGTTCTCTTGTATAACGTACCTGATAACCATCTGCTTCTAGCATCTTTGTTACGGCAGTACTTACGGTTGTCTTGCCGCTTCCATCAGGTCCTTCAAATGTAATAAATAATCCAGTTTTCATAACCTTTATTATACCATTCTTCTACTGCCCTGCATATACGC
>CALBKL010000330.1 GCA_937895985.1 uncultured Solobacterium sp. | reverse complement strand
ATTATGGAGGAATTGTGATGTCAAATATAAAAGTTACGATGTTATCAACATCAGATAAGAAATCATATATTAAAATGTTAACGGATGATTTACCAGTATTTCGTGCTCGTATTGGAATCTCGCAAGAAGAATTATGCATGATTCTAGGTATCTCTCGTCAGACATATAGTGCAGTGGAAACTGGCAGACGTCAAATGAGTTGGCATACATTCTTAACACTGCTACTGTATTTTAGTTACAACGTTAAAACAAAGACCATGCTAGAAGATAGTAGAATTATCTCTGGTAAACTAGCAGAATTGCTAAATTATACACGACGCTAAATAGATTTTTAATTAATAGTGTTATAATGAAGTCCTATTGCGGAGGTGCCAAATGATTTGTAAGAATTGTGGAAAAGAAATATCTAACAAAAGCAAGTTCTGCGGTTATTGCGGCGCAAAGGTTGTAGAACAGATAGAACAATCACAACCTGAGGCTGTAAAAGAGAGTATGTTTTCAAGGTTTCATTTCTACAAGTCTGATCTTATTACACTATGGAAGGCTGCGGGAAATCCTTTCCAAGGCGTTGAGATATCATTTTCGGCATCAGTTGTTATTGTGATATTGAATCTGATTGCGAATATTTTAATCCTAAGATGTATCACCTGTGGAATTGGACTAACAATTTTCTTTGTGGGAAGTATTTATACATATTGTTATTTGAACCGCAAAGAAGGACAAAAACCAGAGAATGTATACTGTGATGTGGCGCGAATTATATTTGTTCCTACAGTATTTATATTACTCGCGGGAATATTTATTTTCTTCCAAACGCTTGAAGCACTATGGGTATGGGCAATGCTTCTATCGATGTCATTTTGTATGGGCTCTCTTTTTGCGACAGTGAAGAGAGGAAACCAGTTCTTAATGATTGCGTTAATTACGTCTATGTATGCAGTTATTCTTACGATACTCGTTTCTCAACATACACTTGGAAAGTTCTTTGGTCTAGTTTCATTACTGGGATTTAGAACGCTGTGGTAAGTGATGAGATATTATCGTAGAAAGAAAAGAGTAAAGAGAACGTGGGCCATTGCTATTGCGGTGGTAATCTGTTTTATATTAATGACAATTCGCAATATTTATATGCAAGCATATCGTGCAAGACAATTCTTACTAGAGGAACAGCTTGTTGAGACTGATCCAAACATGCATACATATAACTGGGATAACTTAACATGGCGTAATGGGCTTCCAACCTATGAGGATGATTCATATACATCTGTGATTGGTATTGATGTTTCATCTCACCAAAAGTCAATCGATTGGTCGGCTGTTAAAAACAATGGTGTGAAGTTTGCGATGATTCAAATTGGATATCGTGGGTATGAAACAGGTGCTCTTATGGATGATGCATACTTTGAAGAGAATATCCAAGGTGCAATAGAAAATGGAATTGATGTAGGTGTTTATTTCTTCTCCCAAGCAGTTTCTGCGGAAGAAGCACGTGCTGAGGCGGACTTTGTCCTAGAACGTGTAAAGAAATACAAACTACAACTTCCAATTGTATTTGACTTAGAAGAAGTAAGTAATGCGACAGATCGTGTAGAAAATACGACCTCTGAGGAGCGTACGCAAGCTGCTGTTACATTTATGAACCATATAAAAAATGCTGGCTACCAAGCAATGGTATACAGCAGTTCTCAATTATTTGAGACGGTATTTGATATAAATTATCTACATGATTATGATTTTTGGGTAGCAGATTATTCCTCTGTACCAAACTTTAATTATCATTTTAGTATCTGGCAGTATACAGATGCCGGAACAGTAGATGGTATCTCCACAAACGTTGATATGAATGTCATGTTTGTAAAAAAATAGTTATTCATTGACAGGTTCTTCGTAAAGAGTGGAACCTGTTTTTTCTATTTCTGCACTTCCTTTTGTTAGGTCTGAGAATGTGTCTTGTAGATTTTCCTCGTTACTTGCAAAGTATGCATGGGCGTCATCATCATAATCAAAACTAGCATCACTTGTATGATTGCGTATCCAGTTTTCTACGCTACCGATATATTCATATGGGTATTTTACATGCCAGGTAGCGATAGATACGTCTATTACTTTATAGGCATCTTGTAAAACTGCTGTGGTTGCGCCACCGTATGCACGAATTAATCCACCGGCTCCAAGTTTAATCCCACCAAAGTAACGCACGACGCAGACTACCGTATCAGATAATCCTGCTTTGCGAATTGCTTCAAGGATAGGGATGCCAGCAGTACCTGCAGGTTCATGATTATCATTAGATTTTTGATACGCATCGTTTTCTCCGACGATATATGCAGTACATACATGCGTCGCATCACGGAATTCATCACGGATGTAGTCGATGTATGCTTTGGCTTCTTCTTCGCTCTTTGCGACTGTAGCACAGGCGATAAAACGTGATTTTTGGATAATAGTTTCTTTACGGAATTCATTTTTTAGACGCATGATAACCTCTTTCATAAATCATTATAGTATAATATACGCAGGTAAAAAATATGGGAAGAATTAAACAATTAGATACATTAACAGCGAATATGATTGCGGCTGGTGAAGTCGTAGAAAGACCGATGGGTGTCGTTAAGGAACTTGTGGAGAATGCAATTGATGCGGGTAGTACTCGTATTGAAGTGAATATCACAGAAGGTGGAATCCAACGCTTAAGTGTCATTGATAATGGTTGTGGTATGGATGCACAGGATGCACAACTCTGTTTTGGCCGTCATGCGACGTCAAAGATTCAATCACAGAATGATTTGTGGTCGATTCATACATTGGGATTTCGTGGTGAAGCGCTACCGTCAATCTCTTCAGTATCTAGAATGGTACTGAGTACATCAGATGGTAAGGATGCGACAAGAGTTGTCGTTGCCTATGGCAATGTGGAGAGTGTCACACCATATCCGTGTAATCAAGGAACAGAAGTATCAGTTGAAGGCCTGTTTTATCAGACACCTGCACGTCTGAAGCATATGCGTTCAGCTGCGTATGAAGCATCCCTCATTCAAGATGTTGTTTCTAAGTTTGCCTTATCTCATCCAGAGATTGCGTTTATCTTGCGTAGCGATGATCGAGAATCCTTCCGTACAAGTGGACAGGGAAATCTTTTAGAAGTTATATACCAGGTGTTTGGTAGAATGGCTGCAGAGAATGCTATCCCTGTGGATTTTAGTGACTTTGATTATACCGTGAAAGGTTATCTCATCAAGCCAAGTATCACACGTGCTAGTCGTACAGGTATGAACCTATTCCTGAATGGGAGAATGGTAAGAACTTACAAATTATATAAAGCCGTACAGGATGGCTATGAAGATTTTATCGTAAAAGGTCGATACCCAATTTGTGTACTAGATATTTCAATGGATCCACATCTTTTAGATGTAAACGTACATCCTTCTAAATGGGAAGTACGTTTATCAAAAGAGATTCAATTAGAAACACTCATTAAAAATAATGTCGCAAATATGTTAAGAGGTACGATTCTTGCGCCTGAAGCGGAAGTACGTGAAGCTAGACAAGAATACTATCAACCGATATCCTTCGATACAGACCGCTTGATTCAAGAGGCAGAGTATCGTAAAGAACAAGAGTGCAGACAATCAGTTACTCAACCATTCGTTTCCACAGCACAAGAAGTTAAAGTTGAGAAACAAGAAATAACTTTAGAAGAAGAAATCAAGGAAACAGAAGCTGAACTTAAACGTATTTCAACACAGTTTGAACAGGAGTATCCTGAATACAAACCTCAACAGCAAGTCTTTCCACCGATGGAAGTCATCGGCCAACTACATGAGAAATTTATCCTCTGTGCAACTGAAAAGGGTCTAGTCATCATTGATCAACATGCGGCACAAGAGCGTGTACATTATGAAGAATACAAGGCAAAGTTAAATCAAGATCCTGTCATGATGGATTGCTTGGTACCAATTACAATTCATGCAGGAAATGATCTTGTAAGACGTATTGAAGAAATCAATGCGGCTGTAGAAGATATCCATGTTGTATTTGAACCATTTGGTAAAGATACATTGGTTGTACATAGCGTACCAGTATGGATGCAAGACATTGATGAAACACAATTTTTGAATGATGTTATTGATTTATTTAAGAATGATCGTGATATTAAATATGCACGCATGGAAAAGAAAAAGATTGCAACAATGGCTTGTCATCATTCCATCCGTTTTAATCGTAGCTTAACAATGGATGAAATGAAGGAGGTTGTACGGCAATTATCTCTGTGCGATAATCCATATCACTGTCCACATGGAAGACCGACTTTTATTACCTTAGATGAGAAGACTTTAGTAAAGGTATTCTTACGATGAAGAAGGTAATAGTCATTGTTGGGCCTACTGCAGTAGGGAAGAGTGATTTTGCGATTGAACTTGCAAAAAAGTTAAATGGAGAAATCATCAGTGGAGATTCCATACAGGTTTATCAAGGTTTAGATATTGGCTCTGGGAAAGTAACACAAGAGGAGATGGATGGGGTGCCACATCATTTAATCGATATCTATACAACCAAGCAAAGTT
>CALBKL010000329.1 GCA_937895985.1 uncultured Solobacterium sp. | reverse complement strand
AAACACATGAATATATTTTAGGTAATCTCAATAAATCCAGTATGTATTCTGGTGTCGTAAAGGGAGTTGGACCTCGTTATTGTCCATCTATCGAAGATAAACTTGTACGTTTCCAAGATAAACCAAGACATCTATTATTCTTGGAGCCAGAATCACTGGAGTTAGATACCATTTACCTACAAGGATTCTCTACATCACTTCCAAGAGATATCCAAGAACGTATGGTTCATTCATTACCAGGCTTCGAAAATGCAGTAATTAAAAAATATGCATATGCAATTGAATACGATGCAATCGATCCAATTCAAATGAAGCCAAGTTTTGAATCAAAGGTGATTGAAAATCTATTTACAGCAGGTCAAGTTAACGGAACTTCAGGCTATGAAGAAGCTGCTGGTCAAGGACTACTTGCGGGAATAAACGCATGTATGAAACTTGATGGAAAAGAACCACTCATTCTAGCAAGAAATGAAGCGTATATTGGAGTCATGGTTGATGATTTAACAACGAAGGGTACATTAGAACCATATCGCTTATTAACATCGCGTGCAGAGTTTAGATTGTTGTTAAGACATGATAACGCTGATCAAAGATTAATTGAATATGGACGCCAAGTTGGACTTGTCGGTCAAGAAAGATATGATGCATACCTTGAAAAGATGGAGAATGTGAAGAAGTTAATACAACATCTATCTGAAACAACATTCGTACAAGATGAGGAAAAGATACATGCATACCTTACTTCATTAGGATATGAAAGTGATGCACATATTGGTATTAATGGAATTGATTTAGTAAAACGTCCAAACGTCACAACAAAAGAACTTCTCGCTACGATTGGAGAAGAAGTAGATGAAGAAATTGCTAACCAATGTGATATCGAACTAAAATATGCAGGTTATATCGATAAGGCAAAACGAGAAGCTAATAAACTAAAAGAGATGGAAGGTATCAAACTGGGTGTTGATTTCAATTATGATGAGGTTGATAACTTATCCATTGAAGGAAGACAAAAGCTAATGAAGTATAAACCAGCCACAATGGGACAGGCATCCAGAATATCGGGTGTTAACCCAGCCGATATCGCGGTACTTGCGATTGCTATTAAACAAGGAAAAGGAAGATAAGAAATGAAATATACAGATGTAGTATCAAATGTAAATGTCTATGGTATGGATTCAGCAGTTATGGGTTCAAAATATCCTATGGCAGTTGATTTAACAAAAGTAGATGGAACAATCGTTCCACGTACACACGCATTAGCAAGCGCAAAACCAGGAAGTGGACATGATAACTTCTTAAATGGAATTATCGTACAGTTCGACCTCACATTTACAAATAAAGCATGGGTAGAGGCAGAGCGTTATCACTTCCTAGACTTTATTAGTTCTCAATCTACAATGCACCGTATCACAAAGTTCAACTTAGATGAGGTGTATATCTCTTATACAGATCCACGTATTATCGAAATCATGAAAGAAAAGGTTAATTCCTATAATGAATTAACACAGAAGATTTCTGATAAGAAATTAGCTGGAGAAGATGTTACAGCATTGAATGAAGAAGCAAAAGTAAAATATCTTGAGATTCTCTATTCTAATCCAGCAGGTTTTAGAATCACTGCACGTATGACAACAAACTACCGTCAGCTCAAGACAATTTATGCACAGCGTAAGACACACCGTTTACCAGAATGGCGTGCATTCTGTGATTGGGTAGAGACATTACCAAATGCATCATTTATTGTAAATAGTGACTTAAAATAAGGATTATTTACAATTTGTGGAAAACTATTTTATCCACAAATAACATAAAATATTTTCAAGATGTGGAAAAACAAATTATCCACAATTGTGGAGAAAAAAGTTATCAACATATTTTCATCTTTCACAGGGGACGTGATGGTGATAGAATAGGTCACACAGAGATTATGACAATACAAGAACTTATAGAAAAAGCAGCAGAGCTACAAATTTCATTGTCAGAAACACAGGTTAAACAACTTGAACAATACGCCCAACTTTTGGTTGAGTGGAACGAGAAAATGAATCTCACAGCCATCACGGAACATGGGGAAATATTAGAGAAACATTTCTATGATTCCATCTTGCCACTGGGAAAAGGCAAGATTTTTGGGAAAGTAGCGGATGTTGGAACTGGAGCGGGGTTTCCAGGACTGGTTTGGAAAATCGTCAAACCAGAATTAGATGTGTCACTCATTGAACCAACAGGAAAACGGTGCACATTCCTACAAGAAGTAATTGATCAACTGCATTTAGAAAACATCCATGTTTATAACACACGTGCAGAAGAACAGGTCAAAACAGACCGTGAATTGTATGATGTGGTTACTGCTAGAGCAGTCGCAAACTTACGAGTCATATCCGAATTATGCATTCCACTAGTCAAAGTAAATGGATTATTCCTGGCGATGAAGGGTATGCAAGGTAATGCGGAAGCGAAAGAAGCAGCACATGCGACCAAGGTGCTTGGTGTAGAGCTAGAAGAAACACAGGATACATCTTTATATACAGGAGATATGCGTGTGAACTTATACTACCGCAAGCTAAGTCACACGCCACAACAATATCCACGCAATTACGGGCAAATAAAGAAGAAGCCTTTATAAGGGAGGGTTATATGCCAAGTATTTTAAGTATATTTGATCGAAAAGATACCAATCGTATCGTAGATATCCCAACGGAAAAAATTGTTCCATCAAGATACCAACCAAGATTGGTATTTGATGAGGAAGCTTTACGTGAATTAGCACTATCGATTAAAGAGAATGGATTAATTCAACCAATTACAGTTCGAAAAGTGAATGATATATACGAAATTATCACAGGGGAAAGAAGATTCCGTGCATGTAAGATGATTGGTTTTAAAGAAGTGCCATGTTATATCATGTCACCAAATGAAAGCCAAGCAGCACAAATGGCTCTGGTTGAAAATATCCAACGTGAAAACTTAACCGCAATCGAAGAGGCGAAAAGCTACTTACAAATCATGCGTCAATCTGGCTTGACCCAAGAACAGGTTGCACAAAAGGTAGGTAAGTCACAATCCGCAGTAGCCAATAAGATTCGCTTATTGAATTTGCCAATTGAGATTCAGGATGCGGTCATGGAAACAAAAATCACAGAACGTCACGCACGTGCGTTATTGACGGTACCTAGTGATAGACAGAAAGAAGTATTCCATCATATCGTCGCAGCTGAATTTAATGTAAGACAAACGGAAGACTATATCGCAAGTCTAGATGATATTCCGAAGAAGAAACATAAACATCAAAAGACAAAGGGTTTCTCTCGGAGTACACAGATTGCGGTAAATACAATTAATCAGAGTATTAAATTGATTGAAAAAATGGGTATTCAAGCAAAAGTAGAAACGGAAGACAGACCGCAAGAAGTATGCATGATCATCCGTTTCCCAAAGAATTCATAGGGGAGAAGTATTATGGGAAAGATCATCGCAATCGCAAACCAAAAGGGTGGTGTAGGTAAAACGACTACATCCATGAACCTAGCGTCAGGTTTATCATATATTGGCAAAAGAGTCCTATTAGTAGACTTCGATCCACAGGGAAATGCGACTCATGGCATCGGAGCACATAAAGTAGGATTTGATAAGACGGTATATGACATCTTGATGCGAGATGAAAATGTGGAAGATGTAAAAGTTACACTACAGATGCCACCACTAGATGTACTACCATCAACCATTGACTTATCTGGTGCAGATGTCGATATGGCTCAATACGAAACAGGTCGTGAACAACTATTAAAGAGAAAACTAGAAGCGGTAAGAAATCAATATGATTACATCATTATTGATTGCCCACCAGCACTAGGCTTATTGAATACAAACGCATTAACAGCAGCAGACTCTGTGATGATTCCGGTACAGTGTGAATACTTTGCGCTAGAAGGATTAACACAGTTATTAAGTACGATTCGTTTGGTTCAGAAATTATGGAATCCACGATTATCTATCGAAGGTGTACTTCTAACGATGTTCGATGTACGTACAAAGTTATCTGTAGAAGTACAACAAGAAGTACGTAAATACTTTAAGGAAAAGGTTTACCACTGTTTCATCCCACGAAATGTACGCTTATCAGAAGCTCCATCTCGTGAACAATCAATTTTTGAGTATGATACCCGTTCGGAAGGTGCGCGTGCTTACGCACAACTTGTAAAAGAAGTAGTAACACAAAACGAAAGGATCAAACGATAGAAAATGGCAGAGAAAAAACAAAAAGGCTTAGGACGTGGTTTAGATTCTATCTTCGGATCAAATGTTGAACAGTTCCTTGACGACATTCAAAGTAGCGCAAAGGAAGTGCCAGGCAGAAGAGAAGTAGAAATCGCAATTGAAGAAATTAGACCAAATCCTTATCAGCCAAGAAAAGAATTTGATCAAACTGCGTTAAATGAATTAGCAGATTCCATTCGAACACATGGAATCTTTACACCATTACTCGTACGCAAGAGTGTCAGTGGTTATGATCTAATCACTGGTGAAAGACGTTTACGTGCAGCGAAGATTGCTGGACTTAAGGTTGTACCTGCAATTTCTGTAGATTTTACAGAAGAACAGATGATGGAAATTGCCATCTTAGAGAATGTACAACGTGAAGACTTAAACGCAATTGAAGAGGCTACAGCTTATGACTCACTTGTAAAAAAACTAGGCTATACACAAGAAAAACTAGCAGAGAGAGTTGGTAAATCTCGTGAATATTGTGCAAATATCATGAGACTCTTAAAACTTCCTTCTGAGATTCAAAAATTAGTCGTAGATAAAAGACTAGCAATGGGACATGTTCGTCCACTACTTGGCTTAAAAGATGAGATGGAAATGCTCGATGCGGCTGAGAAAATCATGAAGGAAAAGATGTCTGTTCGTGAAGTAGAAGCCTACGTTAGAGATATTAATGCAGAAGAAGAAAAACCAAACAAAACAAAACCAGAAAAGAAACGTGATCCAATCATCCACGATCTAGAACATCAGATTTCTGTGAAGCTTGGCACGAAGGTAACAATTCAGAACAAAAAACTTACAATTCGATATACAGATACCGCAGATTTAAACCGTATCTTAGAAATATTGAATTGCTTAGATGAAGGCTAGTTATTGTGAAAAATATACTTTTTCACATATGCTTAAAAAGGAATATAATGCAAGTAATTGGAAGTAAGAAATGACAAATCATACTTGGAAAATATACTTTGCATTCGTTCTGATTAGTTTTGTTTTCTTGCCGTTCCATTGGCAATGGACGACAGGTTGGTTGTTTGGAGCAGTTGCCGCATTCATTATTTATAAACGAACAGAGATTTTTGCAAAGCGAGTATTAAGTATGCAATCCTCATCTGGAAGCTACTTAAACTTCGCTATCAATTATGCATTGATGGCTGCAGTATTAGTCATCAGTGCTATCTTTCCGCAATATCTCAATGTTCTAACATGCGCAATTGGTCTTTCAACAATTAAATTAGCAATTATATTTCATGTGGCAGTCATAGAGAGAGGACGGTGAAGACATGACAATACAATCGGACGTGTATGTAATCATTCTGATTACGATCGTCCTAGCAATCGCGATGATATTATTGTCAAAGAAAATCGAAAAGGCAGATCCATTAGAAAAACCAAAAGGTATCGTCGTACCGGTTGTACTTGCGACAGAAGCAGTATATAAAACGGTACGCACAAATGTAGGTAAGAAAGTAGCGGATAAGTTAACACCATATATCTTAGCATTATGGTTCTACATCTTTGTCAGTAACACAATTTCGCTATTTGGATTAAGTTCACCGACAGCTAACTTTAGTGTAACCATTACATTATCTTTCTTAACCTGGTTAATGATTCAGGTTGCAGAATTAAAATACGGTGGCTTTAAAGCCTACATGCATGCATTCTTAGAACCGATAGCACCGATGTTGCCAATGAATATCATCGGTAAGTTCTCAACGATGTTATCCATGGCATTACGTTTATTTGGTAATATCACTTGTGGTTCTATTATGATGTCCCTTGTATATATGGGGACAGCAAATCTATCAAATGCAATCGCAGGTTTAGTTGGTATCCAAGGAACAGTATTTAATTTCATGGCTCCAATCATCACCCCAATATTACACATGTATTTTGATTTATTTGCAGGGTTTATTCAAACATTGGTATTTGTCACTTTGACAATCGTACTTTTAGGAAACGATATTCCTGAAGAAGAAAAAGATTAAAAGGAGAAAAAATTATGGAAAAGGGTTTAATCGCAATTGGTGCAGGTATCGCAGTATTTACAGGTTTCTTAACAGGTTTAGGTGAAGGTACAGTAGCCGCTCACGCATGTGACGCTATCGGTAAGAATCCAGAAGCAGAATCAAAGATTCGTTCCACAATGATTTTAGGTATCGCTTTGTCTGAAACATGTGCTATTTACGGTTTGTTAGTTTCTATTCTTCTTATTTTCGTATACTAATTGAGGCTTTTAGGTAACTATGGAAGTCAATATTGTTGAACAGTTATTTCCAAATGTTTTGACAGTGTTGGTTCAGCTATGTAGTACATTCGTATTATTTCTGATTGCTAAGAAATTCTTGTGGGAATCCGTAAAGAAGTTCTTAGATGCTAGAGCAGATAAGATACAAGAAGAACTTGTGCTAAGTCAACAGGCAAAAGAAGAAGCCTTGGCAGATCGCAGGGTTGCATTAGAGCAGTTGAATACTGCATCTACAAAATCAGAAGAAATCGTAAGTGCTGCAATTCAGCAAGCAAAGCAAGAAAAGCAACAAATTCTTGCACAGGCTGATAAAGAAGCTGCAGCTGTAAAACAGCGTGCACAAGAACAGATCGAAGCAGAACGCAGAGAAATGTACGCATCCATGAAGAAAGAAATGGTCGATGTCGCATTTAGTGCTGCCGGTAAGTTAATTGGCGAACACGAAGCTGAAAAAGTTGACCGTCAAGCAATTGATGCGTTCGTAAAGGAAGCGGTTGGCGATGGTGAATGAGATAGCTGAACGCTATGGACAAGGACTGTTCGAGTTAGCAACTGAAAATAACACAGTACGCGAGAAGAAGGAACAATGTGAATCATTGTTAAAAATCTTAAAAGAAAACAATGAAGTTGAACTATTCTTACGCGCAGTAAAAATAACAAAAGAAGAAAAGAAGAACTTTATAACAAATGTATTTGGTAAAGTTGTTGACCAGGATATTTTAAATCTACTGAAATTACTAGTTGATCGTGGAAGAGTCACCTATATCGATGAAATTCTACGCAAGTTTGAAACACTCGCAAATGAGGAACTAGGTATCGTTAAAGCAGTGGTTCATTCCGCACGTAAATTAAGTCAAGAAGACTTAAATAGAATTCAAGAAGCACTCATCCAAAAAACAAAGAAGACAGTTACAATTGAAAATCATATCGATCCACAAATTATTGCAGGCATCAAGGTAACCGTCGGCAACAATGTTACAGATATCACAACAAAAACAAAAATTGAACGCATGAAGAATGCGATATTGAAAGGAGGACAGGCATGAGTCAAATCAGACCAGAAGAAATCAGTTCTTTGATTAAAGATCAAATCAAAAACTATGAACAAAAGATTCAGTCCGATGATGTCGGCTACGTCATTAGCGTCGGCGATGGAATTGCCATGGTCCAGGGCATCGATAAAGCAATGTCCTCAGAACTTTTAGAATTCCCACATGGCGTTATGGGAATGGTACTGAACTTAGAAGAAGACCATATCGGTGCCGTATTACTCGGCCACGATACTCTGATTCGTGAAGGTGATGAAGTAAAACGTACTGGTAGAATCGTTGAAGTACCAGTCGGCGATGCATTACTTGGAAGAGTTGTAAATGCGCTTGGTGAAGCAGTCGATGGTGGTGAACCTATCGTTAGTAATAAGTCACGTCCAATTGAAAGAGTTGCGCCAGGTGTCATGACCAGAAAATCTGTATACCAGCCATTAATGACTGGTTTAAAGGTTATCGACTCAATGATTCCAATTGGTAAGGGTCAACGTGAATTAATTATTGGTGATCGTGAAACGGGTAAGACCGCAATCGCAATCGACGCAATCATCAACCAAAAAGGAAAGAATGTAAACTGTATTTATGTCGCTATCGGACAAAAGGAAAGTACAGTTGCACGTTTGGTACAGAAGTTACGTGAAAGTGATGCGATGTCATACACAACAATCGTTAACGCCGGTGCTTCCGCAAGTGCTCCATTACAATACATTGCGCCATATGCAGGTTGTGCAATTGGTGAAGAATGGATGGAACAAGGTAAGGATGTATTAATTGTGTACGATGACTTGTCAAAACACGCAGTTGCGTACCGTACAATGTCCCTGTTATTAAGAAGACCACCAGGACGTGAAGCATATCCAGGTGACGTATTCTACTTACATAGTAGATTACTTGAAAGAGCTGCGAAGTTATCTGATGCCTTAGGTGGAGGATCATTAACAGCACTTCCAATTATTGAAACACAGGCTGGTGATATCTCAGCATATATCCCAACTAACGTTATCTCAATTACAGATGGACAGATTTTCTTACAGACAGATCTATTCGCAGCTGGTATAAGACCAGCCGTAGACTCTGGTCTATCTGTATCCCGTGTAGGTTCTAATGCACAGACAAAGGCAATGAAGAGTGTATCTTCAACCTTGAAGTTAGACTTAGCACAATACCACGAAATGTTGTCATTCTCACAATTTGGTTCGGACCTCGATCCAGTCACAAAGAAGATTTTAAGTCATGGTGCGAAGTTAACAGAACTTCTCAAGCAAGGACAGTATCAACCACTTTCCATGACAGAACAAGTATTATCCTTGTTCGCTGCGAAGAATGGTTATTTGGACCGTGTTGAAATCGAAGATATTGCAAGCTTTGAAAAGAGTATTCACAGATACTTCAAAGAAAACGCAAAAGACGTATGCAATCGAATTGAAACAGAAGCAGTCATCAATGATGAACTACGTTCTAAGATTACGGAAGTAATGGATAAAGTTATCGAACAATACGTACTTGTTAAAGGGGTAAACTAAGATGGCACAATCTAGACAGGCTTTGCGTAGTAGAATTAAGTCTGTCAACTCCACCAAAAAGATTACAAAAGCGATGGAGATGATTGCCAACGCAAAGCTTCTAAAACAAAGAAAAAAGATGGAAGCCAACCGAGAATATGCACAACGTTTACAAGATACGGTCAATGATATTGTCGCAAACAACCAAGACGTTGAAAGTAAGTATCTAGTGCATAATCAGAACCCACATACAATGACGATTATCTTCTGTTCAGATTTAGGCCTATGTGGTGGATATAACCAGAATGTCTTCAAGTTAGCAAGAGAAACATTGGACCCTACTGACCCAGTATTCTTAGTTGGAACTGCAATCCATCACCAGCTAAAAGAAGCAGGATTTAATATCATCAATGAGGAACAAATCTCATCAGATAAAATCTCATTTGCGGATTTAAAGAAATGTGTTGAGGATGGTGTAGCACGCTATCAGGCAGGTGAAGTTGGTAAGGTACAGATCCTGTATACAAGATTTGTAAATACAATGACATTTACACCAGAGTTGGATGTGTTACTACCATGTACCATCAATCCAGATAAAAAGAAAGAAAAAACAGGAGAACATCAAGAAACACTATTCGAACCGGATCCATCTTCTATATTGGATAGCTTGATTCCAATGATGATTACTGATGTAACGTATTCAGATTGGATGGAATCCACAACCGCAGAACAAGGAAGCCGTCGTGTAGCGATGAAGGCAGCTTCAGATAACGCAGATGAGTTAAGCACAACGCTGAAACTCGAATACAATAAGGCAAGACAGGCCGCAATTACCCAGGAAATAACGGAAATTGTTGGTGGCTCAAGTGCCGTATAGAAAGAAGGTAAAACAATGAGTGTTACAGGAAAAATTGTACAGGTCATTGGACCGGTCATTGATATTCGCTTTGACCCGGAACACTTACCTTCCATCAATAACGCAATTAAAGTAAAAATTGACGATCAGACATCAATGACCGCAGAAGTAGCACAGCACATTGGAGACGATGTTGTTCGCTGCATTGCGATGTCATCAACAGATGGACTTGTTCGTGGCATGGAATGTACAGATACAGGGGCACCAATCGAAGTACCAGTTGGTGATGAAGTATTAGGACGTATGTTTAATGTACTTGGTGAGCCAATTGATGGATTAGGTGAGGTACACGCAAAACACAAATTACCAATTCATAGAGACGCTCCAACATTTGCACAACAACAGACAACCAGTGAAATCCTAGAAACAGGTATCAAGGTTATCGACTTACTCTGCCCATATTCTAAGGGTGGTAAGATTGGTTTATTCGGTGGTGCAGGTGTAGGTAAGACAGTCTTAATGCAGGAATTAATCCACAATATCGCAATCGAACACGGTGGACGTTCTGTCGTTGCGGGTGTCGGTGAACGTACTCGTGAAGGTAATGACATGTATCATGAAATGGAAGAATCTGGCGTATTGAAAAACACAGTTCTTACATACGGACAGATGAATGAATCACCAGGTGCGAGAATGCGCGTAGCACTATCCGCCCTAACAATGGCTGAATACTTCCGTGATGAAGAACATCAAGACGTATTGTTATTTATCGATAACATCTTCCGTTTCACCCAGGCAGGTTCTGAAGTATCTGCGCTACTTGGCCGTATGCCATCTGCAGTAGGATACCAGCCAACCCTTGCGACAGAAATGGGTAGATTACAAGAGAGAATTACATCAACCGATCAAGGTTCTATTACATCTGTACAGGCAATTTATGTGCCTGCCGATGACTTGACAGACCCAGCTCCAGCAACAACATTCTCACACTTGGATGCACGTCTTGTATTAGACCGTTCCATCGCTGCATTAGGTATCTATCCAGCGGTTGACCCATTAGGATCCTCTTCACGTATGTTGGACCCACTTGTCATTGGTGATGAACATTATGAGGTAGCTCGTCAGGTTCAGCAAATCCTACAAAGATATCGTGAACTTCAAGATATTATCGCAATCTTGGGTATGGAAGAGTTAGGTGAAGAAGACAAGAAGATTGTCGCAAGAGCACGTCGTGTTCGTAACTTCCTATCACAACCATTCTCCGTTGCGGAACAATTCTCAGGAATTCCAGGTATTTATGTGCCAGTCGCAGATACAGTTAGAAGCTTCAAAGAAATTCTTGAAGGAAAATACGATGATTTACCGGAAGCCGCATTCCTAAGTGTTGGAACAATCGAAGATGTTGTTAAGAAGGCAGAGTCACTGAAATGAGTATGATTCATTGCCGCATCGTGACACCACATGGTGTATATAAAGAGTTAGATACATCTATCCTAAACATAGAAACACAGGATGGTCAAAGAGGTATCTTACCTGAACATATGCCAATTGTGACAATGTTGCGAATAGGTAAGATGACAACAATCGAATCCGGCAAACGAATGGAATATGCGGTGACTGGAGGACTATTCTACTTTAGAGATAACAACGCAGAAATCATGGTCGATGCAATCGAAAATAAAGATGAGATTGATGTTGAACGTGCAATCGCTGCGAAGATTCGAGCAGAACAACGTCTACAGTCAAATGATAAGAACGTCGATCAAGTTCGTGCAGAAATCGCATTAAAGAAAGCATTGAACAGATTAAACGTCAAAGGATAAAAGAAACAGATGGTGAAGACATTCTTCATTATCTGTTTTTTATATATGGTATGATAAGACCATCGAGGTAACAATATGATTAAAAAATACTATCAGTCACTAAATAGTTTATTGTATGGACCGTTCATGACACCACTTGTATTCCTAGTGTTCGCATTAGCGTTTTTCTATCAAAAAAAGGGAATTCAAGAATTACGTTATGCGATGATGGTAGGTACAGCAATCTTAGGAGTAATCCTTTTGATGTACTATACAAAGAAATTTAAAATATCACGGGCACTAAAATCAATTCACAATATCGAAGAATACGAAAAAGGTGGTGTGATAGACCGTAGTTGGATCTTAAATGACCGTATGATTGCATGCATTGGATTAAACATGCATGAAGAATCCACAATGGACATTCAAGTGATGAAGGTCGAAGAAGGAAAACACGGTAAGTTAACCATCTACCTTACAAATAAAGAAAAAACCTTCTCACTTAGCTGTCGAGATAAAGGAGAAGCGAGAAGATTTGCAGGATACTTACAAAAGAGAAATCCAAATATCAAACTAGAAAATATTCAACCAGAAGGTAATGGTACATTACAAGATTTAGGCGCATTATAGAAAAAATGTGATGTATATAGTTTGTATTTGTCGAAAGGAGCGAAAATGATGAAAAACTATATCATTCATAAATTAAGGAAAGATACATGGAAAGGAACACTGTTACCTATCGAATACACATCAAAAGAATACTACGATGTAGATATGCAAAGAACAGATGATGGTTTTCAGATTTCAATTCAAAAGAAAAAATTTAAGAAACCATTTATACATAGTTTAAAGGACTGCGAATATCAGGATAAGCTTTACGAAGACTGGTGGGAAGATGCGGAAGCCTATGGTATTACAGAAGATAACAAATTACTTGCGGCAATTGAAATTTGCCCAGAAAGTTGGACAAATCGATTGATTATTACAGAACTATTTGTTGATGAGAAGTTGAGAGGGCAAGGGTATGGTAAGAAGTTGTTAGACATTGCCAAAAAGATTACAGTAGAAAAAAACTATCGTACATTGATTTTAGAGACACAATCATCAAATATAAATGCAGTTGACTTCTACCTGCACGAAGGTTTTACCTTAATTGGTTTTGACAGTTGTTGTTATACAAACACTGATTTAGAGCGAAAGGAAATTCGTCTTAATATGGGATGGTTTCCTATAAATACAAAATAATGTAACTTAAATGTGAACCTCCTAAGTTATTATAGAAAACTTAGGAGGTTCACTTTATAATTGCATGATTATTTTTGTGGTAAATCAATTTGTGTAAATGGAACATTACTAACAAACTTAAATACTAAAGAAACAAGATTACCATTTACCTCTACAGGAACAGATACAGTATCATGATTGATACTCATAAAATACTTCTTATCTTTTGTTTGAATATAGTAAGAGTCTGTGTATTGTGTCTGTTCGTGCTCTAAAGTACCTTCTACATAAACCTTATCTAGGAAAATTTTCACAGAATGATCTTCATAGATTTCCATGTTGTAAGCACCATTTGTATTTGAATCCATCGCTAGATAATGCCCTTTTCCTATAGAAATTGTTGTGTTTAACTTCACGAAGAGATAGATACTAATACAAATAGACGCAAATAAGATGAGTAAAAAACCTGAGATTAAAACCTTTGTGCTAGTTTTATGCATGCTTTCACCTCACAATTTTAAGAAATAATGATAAATAGTAGATGTATTGGTATCTTTAGTATATCGCTTTCATAAAAAGAAGTGAATATTGAAGCAAACTTCAAATATTTTCAAAAATATACAAAATTTGAAGTATACTTCAAATTTACTGATTCAATAATTCGACTTTTCTGCGCTTTCCTTTGACTGTAAAATCTTCGAAACGAGATAAAATATCTTCCTCTTTGGAAAGGATTGTGACTGTCGAGAAGCGGTCTTGAATTTCAAGTGTGCCAATTTCATCAAATGAGAATATGGTACAAAGTGCACCGATGATATCTTTTGGACGTATCTTTTCGTTTCTTCCTGCACGAATGAGGATGTGAGTTACCTGTGTAGAAGGTGTAGCTTTCTTTTGGTATGGAATCGATAAATCAACTGGGTGTGTATCTTGTGGTGTATATGCTTGACTATGCATGCGGATATACATACCAACTTCTGACTTCATATCTTCAGGTGTTAGTAATGAAATAGAAATACCTTCATCACCTTGATGTGCAGTACGACCAGATCGATGAATAAAGGTTTCTGTATCGATAGAAATATCATAATGAATTACATGAGATAGTTCATGGATATCAATACCTCTAGCAGCCGCATCGGTCGCAACTAATACACGTATATCACCTTTGCGGAAGTCGCTCATGATGGCGATACGTTTTCTCTCATCAAAATAACCAGAGAAAGCAGAACTGAGGATGTTATTTCGTAGTAACAAATCAGATAGTTCTATTGCAGTGCTACGGTGATTGACGAATACAATCGCTGATGTGATTGGTAGTGATTGCAAAAGAGATAATAATGTGTCTTTTTTATTTTCTGTTTCAAGATAGTAGGATGTAATTTTATCATTGACTGCGATTTCACCTTGGAATACTTCTTCAAATGGAGTATCAAAGTAAGTTTGAATCGTTTCATTTTTTGTGGCAGAAAGACATATCGTTTGAACGCCATGAATTGCGATCCTTAGTTGATTCACTTCTTCCGATTGTCCTGTGGAGTAGACTTGATCAGCCTCATCAATCACAAAAAGAGATAAATTGGAAAGTTTGAAAGCTTCTTGGTTATATAAATCCAGTAATCGACCTGGTGTTCCGATGATGATGTGTGGACGATGACGTAATGCATTTAGCTGCTTTTCTGTATCTATGCCACCAATCAAAGTAACAATATGTACCTGTGTATAGGAAGCGAGTAACTTGGCTTCTAATGAGATTTGAATCGCGAGTTCTCTTGTAGGAGCCACAATTAAAGTAGAAGTAAAATCATCATTTGGATTTACTTGTTCAATTGCAGGAATCAAATATGAGGCAGTTTTACCACTACCCGTTTTGGCTAGTACAAATAAACTTTTCCCTTCTTGAATCATCGGAATGACAGTTTCTTGAATCGGTAATAAGGAATGATAGCCCATTTCATTGAGGGCATTTTGGATAGAATTTGATAGTTTCATAGCTTAATCTTAGCACACATTGAAAAAACTGCTGAGATGTCATGCAGAGAATGGATAAAACTAGTACAATAATAGTGGAAAACTGGAGGGACAGCATGTTTCAGGATA
>CALBKL010000328.1 GCA_937895985.1 uncultured Solobacterium sp. | reverse complement strand
TAAGGAATTAAGTACTGCAGAAGCTAGTGCCAATGCGATTAAGATTGATCAAGGAAAGCTTGAAACACGTATGGAAACTTGCTTACAAAGACTTGCAAGCGAATACCAGTTAACATATGAATTTGCTAAGACGAAGGTAACTGATGAACAGATAGAAAACGCAAAGGAAGAAGTTGCACAGTTACGTGCAGATATTGAACGTCTTGGTAATATCAATATGAACGCTCCAGAGGAATATAACGAAGTTAATGAACGCTATGAAACATTAAAGAATCAGATTGCAGAATTGACAGAAAGTGTTGATAAGATTTTAGCTGCAATTGATGAGATGGATACAGTCATGAAGCGTCAGTTTAAGGAAACTTTCGATAAAGTTAACGCAGAGTTTAATGACATCTTCCGTGCTCTTTATGGTGGTGGTAAAGCAGTTCTTACACTTCAAGATCCATCTGATATCTTAAATACAGGTATTGATATTGATGCACAGCCTCCAGGAAAAGCTGTTCAAAATAATATGTTATTCTCTGGTGGTGAAAAGAGTTTAATTGCATTATGTGTATTGTTTGCAATATTAAAGATTAAACCTGTACCTATGGTAATTCTCGATGAGGTAGAAGCAGCGTTAGATCCAGGTAATGTAGAACGTTTTGCACAATACTTACATCACTATACACACCAGACACAGTTTATTGTTGTTACACACCGTCCTGGTACGATGGAAAATGCTGACGTACTATATGGAGTAACAATGCAAAACCAAGGTGTATCACAGATGTTAAAGGTTGCCTTACATGATGCACTCAGTATGGCAGATGCTACACATGAGGAGGTACAAGCATGAGTTTTTTAGATAAGCTAAAAGAAGCCTTCTCTAAAAAAGATGATAAAGCTACATATCTTTCTGGTTTTAAAAAATCAAAACAAACTTTTGGTGATCAATTAAACCAAATGCAATATAAATACAAAGGGGTAGATGATGACTTTCTTGAACAGTTAACAATTATCCTTTTGGAAAGTGACGTTGGAATTGAAACAGCTGATTATATCTGTGAGCAGATGAAATTGAAGTGCTCTGAATATCCTTCGATTACTTTTAAGTGGGCAATGAATTTCTTACTTGAAACAATGAAGGAAATATATGAAGCAACGCCTGATAAACCAATCTCATTTAATGAGAATGGTACGACTGTATTCTTATTAGAAGGTGTGAATGGTTCTGGAAAAACAACAACATCTGCTAAACTTGCACGCATGTTTTTAGACCAAGGTAAGACAGTTGCATTTACAGCAGCGGATACTTTCCGTGCTGGTGCAATTGACCAACTTGCTAAGTGGGGTGAACGTTTAGGTGTTCCTTGTATCAAAGGAATTGAAAACGGAGATCCTAGTGCAGCAATTGTTGATGGATGTCGTTATGCAATAGAAAATAATATAGATATCTTA
>CALBKL010000327.1 GCA_937895985.1 uncultured Solobacterium sp. | reverse complement strand
CGCTAATGTAAAAGCTGTTGCAGATTATATAACAGATGATATTGATGAGGATGGAATTGAAAAAGCAATTTATCATTATGGTATCTTTCATGAAACACTCATAAAAAAGAGATAATCAATACCATATAATAAGATTAGAAAGATGGTGAAGTATGAAAGTAATTATAAATGGTATTGCAATCCTGCTGATTATATTTGTGAGTGGTTGGTTGCTGTACTATGCTAAACACAATCATGATCCAATGGGAAACCGAATTGATGCAGAAAAAACGTATATGCTTGTAGGTTGCGGGATTGGTGCTGTGATTGGTATACTATGTGGTATATATATGATTAGTTCAGTTACTTTAGGCATTGGACTAGGCATGTTAATAGGGATGATGATTGGAATTACAGTACCAAAGATAAAGAAGAAGGAGAAAGCATGGCAGCAGAAGTAAAAAAGGAAGTTTCATTTGATGTATTTGGACAATTAGATTTTCGTGCAGGTACAATCTTAACAGTAGAAGATGTAGAAAAATCTACAAAGTTAACGAAGTTAACAGTTGATCTTGGCGAGGATAAGCCTCGTACAATCGTATGTAGCCTTCGTGAAGTACGTGAAGATTATAAGACGGTTGAAGGAAAACAGGCATTATTCCTAGTGAATCTTGCACCAAGAAAAATCATGGGAATTGAATCCCATGGTATGTTAGTGACACTTGGTTACGATGATGGTATTGCGGATACATTATTATTCCCAGAGCATTCATTACCAAATGGCACAAGAGCTTCTTAATCAAATAGATAGTTCATACCGATGTATATCTGATATGCATCGGTATTTTTGTGATAAATAGTAGTTATAATTGCTTTGGTTGTATTCAAATTAGGCTATGATATAATTTGCTTGTTAGTATAAACTAACTTACGCAATCTATTTGTATGTAATTTGCATGTTTTTTCATTGTAAAAAGGATGGTGTGAACACATTAGTGGTATGTTTATAACATTCGCGTTACAATTGGAAAATAGTATAGAGAATCAAGATAAATGATTCTTCTTACATAAGCAAAATTACACAGATCGTGTGATTGATATTTATTTGCATAGGGAGAGAATATGAAAAATATCGCAAAGAAATTATTTGCTACTGTCTTATCTGTAGCACTTTTGGCA
>CALBKL010000326.1 GCA_937895985.1 uncultured Solobacterium sp. | reverse complement strand
GAATCAATATCTTGTCCTGCAAGATCTAACAGGATGAGATATTCATCATCACGTACATTCTTTAATAAGCGCTGCCCTTCTACAATCTTTACTTGTTCATTTTCAGCAGCGGAATTTGTCTCTGGTGCTTTTTCATCCAGAACTTCAATTACTTCAATCTTATCGTATGGACGGATACGCTTGATATACTCAGCGATACCTTCCTTCATCCACTTCTCTTTCAGTTTGCCACAGCCAATAATTTTAATCATTGCAGAACCACACCTATCTGCTTACTTTCACCACCACGGATAATAGATACATTCACAGTATCACCAGCAGAATGCATGTACAATCTTGCAAGCACATCTTGATACGATGACATTTCAATACCATCAATCATTGTAATGATATCTCCTTCTTGAAGACCGTCTTCTGTATCTATCTTTTCAACTACTGTTTGAACATATAATCCCGTCTTCATATCTATGTTAATGCCATGTGCACTCTTCTCATATGCAAGCATACTCGATATATTGCGCACCATAACACCTAGTGCACCACGCACTACTTTTCCATTTGTCTTAATTGCATTATAAATTAGCTTAATTTCGTTTGCAGTAATTGCGTACTCCATACGGGAATTTCCTTGATATGGTTGACTTGCCACAACTCCAACAAGCGATCCATTTAAATCGATTACTGCACCACCTTCTTGAATTGAAGTAATTGGTGTATCCATTTCTAGCATGGAAGATAACCAAGTAGTTGTACTACTCATACGCCATACACCTGGTTCTGAAGTAATACCACTGCTAACAACAGCACTACCCGTCGTTAGATTTCTACCACTCATCACCACGACATTAGCACCTTGCGCTAAAACATTTGTATCTAAAATTGTAAATGGTTTTACCTCAAAGTTTGTTGTAACCTGAATAACAGCTAATCCACTATCAGTATCATCTCCTACAACTGTAGAACTAACACGTACACCACTATCAAACACTACATTAGGACTACCATTCTTTATAGCTTTTGTAGTTGTTAATATATGTACTGTTTCCTTCTCTTTTGCAATGATAATACCACTATAGTAGGAACCATCGCTTTCAACAGTTACTACACTGCTTCTGCTCTTTTCAATCGCATTGGTATAGTCTGATGTTGTATAGTTTGTACTATTCATATCCTCAAGAGAATTATTACCAGTATTATTCTTTTGAAGATTCCTAATCAACATCATTGTTAGGACTAGATTCCATACCAATAATAGTGCTAACGCTACCGGCATCAACTTTTTCATCATATATACCCTTTCTAATCATCTCATATTGCCCTGCTGCACATACTAGTAAATTTTCATGCAGTAATCCCTGATGATTTTGTAATTCATGTATTGTTGTATCTAACGCTTTCTTGCGTGTATTTGCTTGTTCACTTAAATGCGCAAGAATAATCATTTTAGTTTTCTCTGTAACAATTTGATCTAGTACAGCTGCGCAGTCTTCGTTACACAAGTGCCCTGTATCGCTATATATTCGCTGTTTCGTAAATTGTGGACGACTTGTCGCCATGAGCATCTGTACATCATGATTAGACTCTAACACGATGTAATCTGCATCTTTGATACGTGGAATATGTTTCTCATTGATATATCCCGTATCCGTGATATATACCAGTTTTTCAATTCCATTTTCAACAATATATCCAACTGTATTTAACGCATCATGCGATAGTGCAATTGGTGTAAAGCGCAAAGTTTCAATCGTAAAGGTAGAACCAGGTTTTACATAAAAGGTATCTATATTTGGTATCTCAATCGGTGAGTATATTGGTAATGAGGCGAAATGTTTAATTTGAGAGATATGATCAGAATGATTATGTGTTATTAGCACTGCATCCAAATCATCTATTGATA
>CALBKL010000325.1 GCA_937895985.1 uncultured Solobacterium sp. | reverse complement strand
CTTCCTTGGCCCCTGCACGCAAGAATGTTGTAAATAATCTTCCTTTAAATTCTGATGAGAAAATCAACGGAGTTTTACAGGTGATGGAGAATGATTGGTTTTTTGCGGACCAGGTAGAAAATCTCAATACGCAATTAACAGATCAGGCTCTAAAGGGTATTACAACCAATGAGATTGATAAGCATACGGAGTACATGACTGCGGATGAAATGAAGAAGTTTACAGATTCTATCAACCGTAATTATGTTGGGATTGGTGTGCAGTTCTTGCAAGCCAACGGTATTAATATCATTGAGCGTGTCTTCCGTAATTCACCAGCAGATAAAGCAGGTGTAAAAGCTGGAGATATCATGAATAAAGTCAATGGAGAATCACTGGCTGGTAAGACAACCGAAGAAATTAAGAATCTAGTACAGGGTGATAGCGGTACAGAAGTAACGATTGAATTTATCCGTCAGGAACAACCTCTCGAGATTACAATTACACGTGCAGCTGTCAGTGCGACTGCATTTGGTGAGATTCTCAGTGATAATACAGGTTACTTACAGATTTATCAGTTCGGTGAAAATACAACCAATGAAGTAAAGGCGTACCTCGATGATTTTAAGAATGCGAATGTATCAAATATCGTCATTGACTTACGTGATAATGGCGGTGGCTATTTAACCGCATTACAAGGTATTGCGTCATACTTCTTGCCAAAGGATACACTTGCGATGAAGCAGGTTTATGCGGATGGAACGATAGAGGAAATTCGTACAACGGATGGTATGTATGACAATATTAAGAAGATAGCTATCTTAGTGAATAAGAATACAGCGAGTGCTTCTGAAGTATTAACAATGGCGCTTAAGGAACAGCACAAGGATGTAACCGTACTTGGTGTTACAAGTTATGGTAAGGGTACAGTGCAGGTATCACGTGTATTTAAGGATGGATCAGCACTGAAGTACACAACATCCAAGTGGACATCTCCAAATGATGTTTGGGTGAATGGTGTTGGTATTACACCAGATGTTGAAGTGAAGTTACATGAAGTGATGTATACTTCTTTACCAAAGATGAATGATACGGATCGCT
>CALBKL010000324.1 GCA_937895985.1 uncultured Solobacterium sp. | reverse complement strand
AATGAAATATAATAAATTAAAAGTCCAAGTAGAATGATGATATTGAGTATTACAATTTCTATAAATAGAGTATTCACCCTTGTTTTTGCACTGATGGGAACTAATCGAATGACACTACCTTTCATTGGCTGTTCGCGTCTAGCAAAAGCGTTAATAAGCTGAGTTGTAAAGAAAATATTATAAAAGACATCATGTGATAATTTAACTTTCATCATATATAACACATAAGCAATCGTAAATATTAAGTATGCAATCGGAAATATATATTGTTTCTTTTTTATGAACATCTCAAATTCAAATATTAACAGTGCTTTCATATTCTTAACACCCCTTTAAACATTGATGATTTCACTTCGTTAAATTTCTTTTACTTTGAGAATACGAATGGAGGAAAAGTATGTCATTACAAATAAGATAGCAACAAAGAATAGAAAGCATATTCCTTTATCTAATGTTGTTTGAGTAATAATACCCCAATAGAAACACGAAAGAATTACTACCATTGCAATATGTTCAAAATAACTTTGTTTCAATTTTTGCTTTGGTAGTATATCAGGTGTCGCGATACTTTCAAGTACGAGAATTATTCCAATTGGGACTAGACTTGGAGTAATTATTCTCCCCAAGATTACACAATATATTACCCAACCTAGAACCAGCACAAGATTATAAATCCCTGTTTCTAAAAACAGAATATTTACACGTGATTGTGGCTTCACAGGTAGTAAACTCATAATATCTGCATTTACTAACTTTCCATCAACAAAGTCTTGCACAAAAAATGTAAAATAGAGGAAACTAGGAAATGTTTGAATATATACGGTATCTGTCCGAGCTCTAAGAGCGCTAATAATGCATATCACTAAATATAAGATAGGCGTTAAATATTTCTTTCTCTTAATAAATATTTCATACTCAGCTATTAACAGTGCTTTCATATGCTTAGAAATTCCTTTCTAATATTATATGATTTTTAAATAATTCCTTTTACGATACCAACGAAAATTTCTTCTAACGTCGCTGGCTGTAGAACTTCTAGATTTGAAGCGTGTTTACGATCAATTAGAAGCTTTACTTGGTATGGTGTTTCTTTCTTTGCGACAATTGCGCCTTCTGGAATATTCATTATTTCTTCTGGTGCTACATTCAATATTCCATAGCTAGATAGAATATTATCTTTTTCATCATTAATTATTAATTCACCTGCATGCATGAATCCTATGTAATCACACATCTTTTCAAGATCTGTAACGATATGGGAAGATATCAGAATTGTATGATCTTCTTGACGTGTATATTCAATGAGAAGGTCTACGACTTCTGCACGAATTGCTGGGTCTAGTGCATTCATCGGTTCATCTAATACTAAGAGTTTTGCGTTGTGACTTAACGCAATCGCAATTGCGATACGCATTTTGTTACCTAATGATAGCGTCTCATATTTTTCTTCTTCATCAATTTCAAACTGTTTTAATAGTTTTTCAAATTGTATATGATCCCAATGTTTATAGATTTTACTAAAGATTTCTTCAATCTTATCTACCGTCAGGATATTAGGAATACCCATATCATTGATTACAAAACCTAGCTGATCTTTGAGTTCTACTTCATTGATAAAATTATTACTACCTAATACTTCAACATCTCCATAGTTTGGTTGTACAAGTCCTAGGATACAGTTGATAAGTGTTGTTTTACCTGCACCATTTTCACCAATCAAGCCATAGATCGATCCTTCTGGAATCTGTAAAGATACATGATTCAAGCGAAAGTTATCATACTTTTTCGTAATATCTTTTACTTCAATTGCATTCATAAACTTTTCCCCCAATTATTCATTTTCATCCCAAATGACTTTCATCATTTTGGCTACTTCCTCTTGTGATAAATTACAAGATACGGATAGTTTTTTTATTTCTGCTAGATGTTCTTCAATGATACGAAGATTTTGTTCTTGAATGAGTTGGACATTCTTTCCTGCCACAAAACTTCCTTTGCCTGGAATGGTATAGATATAACCTTCTCGCTCCAGTTCTTCATATGAACGTTTTGTGGTAATGACACTGATACGTAGATCTTTAGCAAGTGTACGAATAGAAGGTAAACTTTCATCTTCTGCTAAGGTACCATTAATGATTTGATCTCGTAATTGATTATAAATTTGGTCGTAAATCGGTTGTCCACTCCTGTTGTCAATAATTAGTTTCATAATTATCAACCTCCAACCTATCTGTATATATACAATATACACAGTTAGCATATTTTCGTCAATAGGTGCAAAAAGAAAAACTCAACCAATTTTGGCTGAGTTAGTTCGTTGTTTGATATACCCATTTATGAATACGTGGCTGGAGTTTCTTTGTAAAGTATCCTAATAACGGTCCAAATGTAAATGCTAGGATGATTGTTCCTTCACGCATTGGGAATATTGCATGGAAGAAGAACCAACAAATTAATATCAGTATGATAAAGACTACATCCGCTAGCTGTCTTACTTTGCCAAACTCCATTTGGAATTTCTTTGCGAAAAGTACACATGTACTTTCAACTGCAAGTCCTATCATCCCACTTGCGGTCATCATCGCATCTCCAAAAGTACAGATGACGATAAATACCATTAACAAAACTAGACGCACAATATAGAAATCTGAATTCATCCCTGCAAATACGATGTAATAAAAATAGTTAATTGTTATCCCCATCAGGAATGATACTGGAATCTGTAACAGAAACATCAGACGATATTTCTTTCGTAACATTAGTATTTGTATAGCAATACAGATACAGTTACCAATTAATCCAACTGTCCCTACCTCAATTGCGGTAATTGAACTAATACTAAGTGCCAAGGCATCATAAGCCCCTGTCCCTAACGCCACCTTCATAATTCCAGCAGCGCCTATCGCTACAAGAATCAAACCAGCAATTTCAATCAGAAGATGTTTAGCAAACTGTTGCTTTGTTATTTCCATAGGATTCTAGTCTCATAGAACTGTTGTTCAAAGCCAACAGCTTGAATGATTTCGTTTTCATCAATATTTTCTGTAACGCGAGTGACGATGAAATACGAACGGTTATCATCCTTGTGGTAGATAATCCCACTCACAACTCCCTTGAATGTATCTAAAGGCTCTTTTGGACCAATGACATAAGCATCTTGGAACTCTCCGTTCTTCTGGAATATTTCTTCAACATAGCCTGTATTTACAGGATACGTTAAATCTGCGATATGTGGATGGAAGCTTCCATATGCATGATCGATAATGACTGTTACAGTTTTACCCAGCCATTCTCTACCCACAAGATATTCCATTGGTGTATAGTTCATTCCACCTGCTTCTGTAGATGTTCCAACATTCTCAAATCCATAGTGATGATAGAAGTCCGCTGCTGAATCCACAACGTTAGCGGTAATCTTTGAAAGACGATTCTCATCTGCCTCTTCTTTCAATCGATTTAACAGTGCCGTTGCATACCCCTTTTTACGAGAGGCTTGTTTTGTTAGTAACAGAATAATATGCATCTTATCAAGATCATAAGCTAAGATGCTTTCTAAACCTTCTTCGTATAAGCCATAAACTGTAAATTGTTTAAGGCGTTCTGCCATAAATTCACTAATACTCTTCGCAGCTTCTTTACTCCATGAAACATCTGTCTCAGAAAGAATCACTTCTTTAGCAAGGCGAATCGCTTCATTGAGTTCTGCTGCTGTTAATATTCTAATATCCATTAGAAACTGATATTACGGTCATACATCGCAACCGCCTCTTTGATAACATTCTTACGCAGTTCATCGTTGATGAATACAACTTCAACTGGTAAATCCTTTGCATGTGGTACTGCAGCTTCATGAATCTTTGTTAAAATATCCTGTTCTTGCTTCTCAGCTTCAACAACTAAGAAGAATGCCATTGCAGGTCCATATAGCTTAGACTTTAACCAAACTCTACTAATCGCATCATTTGTTTCACAATAGTCGTATACAGCATTTACCAAACGTGTTGGATAAACATTTGGTTCAGAATATGTCACATTCATCGGTGCTGTTGGCTGTACAGGCTTTGGTCTTTCTCTACCTGCAAGTAATGCAATCAATGGCTTAGGAATGACAATAT
>CALBKL010000323.1 GCA_937895985.1 uncultured Solobacterium sp. | reverse complement strand
TATTACATATGTACAAAATACCGGTATGGCTTGGTCCTTACTATCTGGACAGCAGGGATTACTATCACTCGTTGCGGCAGTAGCGATTGGCCTTATGGGTTGGTATTTATTTATTAAGAAAACTAATTTTTTAACCGGAATCGCACTTGCGTTAATGATTGGTGGTGCTGCAGGGAATCTTGTTGATCGCTTATTATTGAATTACGTAAGAGACTTCTTAAATTTCTATATTTTTGGCTATGATTTCCCAGTGTTTAATGTTGCGGACATGGCTTTATGTATTGGAGTATTCTTATTGCTAATCGCAACATGGAAGGAAGAAAAAAATGGCAAAACAAACGTGGATCGTAAGTGAAGATACAAAAGAAAGATTAGATAAATATTTAAGCTCTAATACAGAACTATCTAGAACACGAGTTCAACAACTCGCAGATGAGGGCATGATTTTCGTCAATGGAAAAGTTGCAAAGAGTTCATTGAAGGTTGTAAGTGGTGATGAAATTAGCTGCGATGTGCCTGAAGATCGTCCAGTCGATATTCTTCCTGAGAATATTCCATTAGATATTTTGTATGAAGATTCTGATATTATCGTTATCAACAAACCAAAGGGTATGGTAGTTCATCCTGCACCGGGTAATTATTCCAATACGATGGTTAATGCACTGTTATATCATTGTAAGGATTTGTCAGGTATTAACGGTGTGATTCGACCGGGTATCGTTCATCGTATCGATAAAGATACGACAGGCTGTATTGTGGCATGTAAAAATGATAAAGCGCATGAAGCGATTGCTAAGCAATTAGAGAATAAGACTTGCCATCGTGTATATAAGACAATTGTTGTTGGAAATATCACACATGATGATGGTTTAATCGATGCACCAATTGGACGTGATCCACGTGATCGTCAACGTATGAAGGTTACTGAAGAAAATAGTCGTGACGCAAGAACTCATTTCCATGTACTAGAACGTTTTAATGTCGCAACTTATCTTGAATGTCGTTTAGAGACAGGTAGAACGCATCAAATTAGAGCACATATGAAATATATCAATCATCCAGTGATGGGAGATGATAAGTATGGGCAACCATGTCCATATATGGATACACAAGGTCAGGTACTACACGCCAGTGAATTAACGTTAGTTCATCCTACAACAGGGGAAACGATGACATTCCATGCACCACTACCAGAATACTTTGAAAAGTTATTAAAAATTCTTCGTAAGAGGGTAGCCTAATGAAACAAAGAAAAACAATTGCGACAAATAGTATTATCGCAATATGTTTTGTGGTATGGGTGTTTATTCAATTATTTCCAAGTGATAGTACAATTACAAATTCAATTTTGATTGGTGCTTTCTATAAACCTTTTGTTTTAGCAGGTGAGTTTTGGCGATTATTAACAGCAGGTTTTGTTCATGTTCATTTATGGCATTTAGCGATGAACATGATGGCTTTATTATCACTTGGCAAAGTCTTTGAACCATTATTAGGGATTAGAAGATATCTGTTGATACTAATACCTTCAATTATTGTGGGATCTCTATTTGTACTAGCTTCACCAGAAAATAGTTTTGTTGTAGGACTTTCTGGTGGTATTTATGGGTTACTAGCAGCGTATGTGACATTGATTTTACGTACTGGTGGTTGGAGAATTCCTCCGGTACGTGCGGCGCTCGTGAATATGTTGTTTATCAATCTCTTATTGAACTTCTTGCCAAATATTTCTGTACACGCACATTTAGGTGGCTTTGTGACAGGACTGATTATGTATGGATTTATTACAACAGATAAAGCAGAGGTTTGCAAACGTGTAAATCATATCGTCGCTCTTGTTGGGTTAGTTGGAGTTTTATGCTTTATTTCATGGCAGAATCGCTATATTCCAACACGTTCTCGATATCTAGGGACAGATTTAAAGGTATTGCAAATTTTGAATGATGGTCCATTGCATCAGTATTCTTATTTCTTGGCTGAAAGATTGGATACTGTATATGGATTAGATGATGGATTTGTACAGGTTCTAGGAAAGGAATAGATTATGACAAAACAAGATAACATCTTAAGTTGGGACGAGTATTTTATGGGTCTTGCGCATTTATCAGCCTTACGTTCAAAAGATCCTAATACAAAGGTTGGTGCTGCGATTGTTGATGATAACCACCGCGTTGTATCTGTTGGTTATAATGGGTTTCCAAAGGGATGTTCTGATGAAGTTTTCCCTTGGGGACGTGATGGTGATACTTTGGATTCTAAGTATGCCTTTGTTGT
>CALBKL010000322.1 GCA_937895985.1 uncultured Solobacterium sp. | reverse complement strand
TAAATCCCCAAAGAACATATCCTCACGGAAGTAATTAAAGATTTGTAAGTCTCGGGTCTTCTGAATCATCGCATGAACATTTTCAATTGCACTCTTTCCCAAGAAAGCATTGACTTCAATAACTGGTATATTTAATTTTTCTTCAATTGGTACAGTTGTCAGAATGTAATCAATTCCATCAAGATTTTGATTATGCAAAGTATTTAAACTCGCCGTTCCAACAACCACTAGATTCTTACCAAACTTTTCTTCAATCTGATAACGCAATAACTCTGAACTTGCTCGACCACTTCCACATACGATTAATACTTTTTCTTTGGTCTGTTTTTCACGTTTCTTTTCTAGTGCAACGTTAAAGTGTAACGCAATATATGCAATCTCATCTTTACAGATACATCTGTTATACATTTTCTTTAAAACACCGCAGGCAACAGTAGCCATTGAATATGCAAGTACATAGTGTTCGCGAATCTGATTGGCTAACGGATTATAACTTGCAATATGATTCTGTAATCTTACTTTAAACGGGATGACATGTAGAGATAATAATGTCGCAAGTTCAAAGTCATACCGTAAATCAATGCGGAAGGTTTCATTGACTGCTTCTAACATTGCCAGAACAATTTCAAATGTATCTTCATCCACAACAGAACTGCTTTGTTGTCCATTATTAAGCCGGATAATCTTCTTACTACTCAAATGCATTAGTACGTAATACACTTCACTATCTGGAAACTTCACATTAAATTCTTTTTCAATATCCTGGATAATCACTTTTGTCATCGCAAGATCACTATCATTTTCCATCTGTTGTTCTGTTTCTCTACCAAGATGAATCACTTTGCCATCTAGGATACGTTGAATTGCGATATAGATGTGGAAGGTTAAATTATTCAGTGATAAATCCGAAATCATAAAATTGTATTTCACAACTTTATCTGTGATAATTTTATGAATGATATCTAATTGATTATTTTCTGGCAGTTGCTGAGTATAGAATGGTTCTTCCATTTGAATTCTAGTTAGACAAAGACGATACTGCTGTTCACTACCAATCGCACGCATACCTTGATATGCACGATAATCAATTTCAATTCCAAAATCCGCAAGGATGCTTCGGACTGTCTTCATATCATTCTTTAGAGTTGCACGACTGATAAACATCGCATCCGCAAGATCATCCATACGCACACTTTCATCAGAAGTAAGTAAGGTTTCTATAATCTGGCGAACACGATCTTGGGCAGTTAGAACTCTTTCACGATTACTCTCGATAGACTGTAAATAATCCTCTAGCTTCTCTTTATCTTGGATTTCAATTGAAATACCTTTACGTTCAATCTTGATTCTTGCTCCATTACAAATAAGCACATCATTGAGCGTTTCAATATCATTACGGATTGTTCGAGCAGTCACACCAAAAAGCTCCGCAATTTCTTGAATTGATTTACTGCAATCATTTTCCTTCACTAATAAGAAAAGCAATCTATCCTGTCTATCCATGCTATAAACCCTCTATTCTAATTATACGTATTGTCTAAAAAACCTTCGGACAATATGTTTCCCGCAAAAATGTGAAATTCATTATCTATAGCGTGTTATACTATGCATATGAAAATTACAGAAGGCTACATGCCATTTTTAAACTATCAAACCTACTACC
>CALBKL010000321.1 GCA_937895985.1 uncultured Solobacterium sp. | reverse complement strand
TTTTATGATAATATATAACTTAACAAGGAAAGAGAAATAGAATAAAATACTATTGTATATAAGAAAGGATAGACCTTATGCTCAAGAAATTACAAAACTTATTATTTGAGGATGATGACGAATTTGTAGAAGACAACACTGAAGCGGAACAAGTTTCAGCCTCTGCTCCAGTTACACCTGCTGTACAACCACAAGTAACTCCTGTAGAGGAGACAGCACAAATTCCAGTTCAGCCTGAGCCAGTTTCTGAGATTCCACCAGTACCAACAACACCGGTTGAACCAGAACCTGTAAAAACATCCTCAGTATTTTTAGATAATGAACCTAAGAAGTCAACAATGATTAATCTTGATGATGAGGATAGTAAACCAGTAGAAAAGAAGCCAGCTGTTAAGCCAGAGGTAAAACGTGAAGAAGTTAAACCTTCTAAGGAATATCGTTTTAACCCAGTAATCAGTCCTATCTTTGGTATCGATGAAAAGGATATGGATGCGGTTAAGACAACTACTTCTAAACTCACTGAAAAGGAAAAGGCTAAGTTTGAAAAGAACGTTACACCAATTCTTTCACCAATGTATGGTATCGCTGTTGAAAAGCCTGTGAAGCCAGCTGTGAAGGTTGAAGAACCAGTTGTAACAGCAGCAGTGAAGAAGAGTGAACCTGTAACGATTCCTTCACCAACTGTTGAAGATGAGATTCCTGAATTCTCATTAGATGATATTCTCAGCACACGTGATCAAGAACCACAGCAGGAAGATGATGATTTGTTTGGAACAACAGCAACTTCTGAATTTGACTTTGGTAATGATGACCAATTATTCCCAAATTTAAGTTTTGGTGATTTGGAGAAAGAAACGGCTGAAGATAGCACAACCATTATCTCTCGTTCAAAGTTGAACGATCATAGTTCACATAAATAGTTAATCAAAACGGTCGTTAACGTTTGAAAGAGATTCGCTTTCGATGTCGACCGTTTGTTTTTTGGAGGTCTTATGGAAAGATATACATTAGATTTTAATAAGCCGGTACATATCTTCTTTATTGGTATTGGTGGTATCAGTATGAGTGGTCTTGCAAAAGTGTTGGCAGATCGTGGTTTTCATGTGAGTGGATCAGATAACCATGAAACAGAACTTACAAAGATGTTAGAACAACATGGTGCGAAAGTATTCTACGGAGGCCAAAAGTCTGAGAATATTACAGATGATATTGATGTAGTTGTATATACAGCTGCGATACATCCAGATAATCCTGAGTATGTGGCAAGTGTAGAAAAAAAGATTCCTATGATGACACGTGCGGAACTACTTGGCGAGTTGATGGAAAACTACAAGAGTAGTATCGCTGTCAGTGGTACGCATGGTAAGACAACTACAACATCGATGTTGAGTTATATCTTGATGGCAGCTAATACAGATCCAACAATTAGCTTGGGTGGTATGCTTGCACATATTGGTGGTAATATTCGTGTTGGAAGAGGACAAACATTTCTGACAGAAGCTTGTGAATACACAAATAGTTTTTTAGAGTTAAAACCGCTTGTTGGAATCATCTTAAACGTTGAAGCAGACCATTTAGATTTCTTTAAAGATATAGATGATATTCGTTTATCGTTTAGAAAGTTTGCGTCTGGCATTAAAGAAGGTGGAACACTTGTTATCAATCATAATATTCATGATAAAGAATATATAATTGGTGATTTTAAAGGTACGGTCATTACTTTTGGTGAAGATGGTGATATGCATGCAAGAAATATTGTATATGATGCATTAGGAAACCCTGGCTTTGAGGTATACTACAAGGATGAAAAACTGGGAGATGTACAACTACTTGTTCCAGGTAAGCATAATGTAGATAATGCACTTGCTGCGATTGCGACTGCATATAGCATCTGTATCGATTTTGCTGCAATTAAACAAGGTTTAGTAAGTTATAGTGGCGTTGATCGCCGTTTCCAATATAAGGGTAAGTGTAATGGTGCAACCATCATTGATGACTATGCACATCATCCACAGGAAATTGAAGCAACCCTCAATGCTGCAAAACATTATCCCCACAAAAAGTTATATGTTGTATTCCAACCACATACGTATTCACGTACAATTGCGTTATTACCTGAATTCGCAAAGGCTTTAGAGAATGCGGATGTCGTTATACTTGCGGAAATTTACGCTGCACGAGAAGTAAATACAACAGGTGTTAGTGCAGAAGATATCTCGAAGTTAATGGATCAAAGTAAAGTGACTTCCTTCTACTTACCAACGTTTGAGGAAATTGAAGACTATCTACGTAGCCATCTTGAAGAAGGTGACTTATGTATTACCATGGGTGCTGGTAATGTAACTGATATTGGACCAAAACTTGTACAATAGTTTTTAACCGATTGGAGATAATCCAATCGGTTTTTATAATTATATAGATGATTATTATCAATTGCTTATTTAGCGAGAAACTCTCTGGCAGGAGTTGCTAGGAAGCGCGGATTTCGGTATCTGGCGAAAGTATGATATAATAAGAGTGTCGAAAGTATATTGAGATAATCGAGT
>CALBKL010000320.1 GCA_937895985.1 uncultured Solobacterium sp. | reverse complement strand
AAATGAAACGTGCCGACTTTACGATGTTGGCAGGTGACTTAGATGTCTCTGATTCCAACTTCGATGAAATTAGCATGAAGCTATCCGCTGGTGATCTAGACTTAACAAATACAACAGGTAATCTTTATGCCAATATCGCTGCTGGTGATATTGATATTCAAAAACACGCTGCAAATGTCATTCAACTTTCCGCAGCTGCTGGTGATATCGATATGGAAGTATCCTCCCCTATCATCGAAGTTAAGACAGCTGCTGGTGATATTGATTTAAATGTACATGGAGACATCCATAGTATTAAAGTTACATCTACTGCTGGAGATATCAATATGACAACAGATTCCAAAGACTATCAAGCAAGTCTCTCCACAAACTTTGGAGATGTTGATTTTGATGATGATTTACCATATCAAAAATTACATGGCAAAAAATATATTGTCGGTAATGGAAAAGGTGAGATTCTCATCAAAACAAATGCCGGAGATATCGACTTCCATTAACAGCCTACAACGGGCTGTTTTTTTATATATTTATGGATTTGTTAGTGAATAACACACTGTTTAAATCGATTAAAGAAATCTTAATGAATACTTTAATATTATCCAAATTTGTTTCGGTATATAATTCATTCGTGCATGGCAAATTTACACACTGTAACAATTACGATTGATTCGCATCTTATATCAATCCTTTCAGTAAATAATTGCAGGTACGCCATAATATCAAATCACAAATGAAAGGAAGTATTATATGAAAAAGAGGAATTATCTAGCTGTCGTGTTGTCATTATTCATGACACTTACAGCTCTCATTGCTTGGTCTAAGACAAACGTTATCGCTGAAGATGGACCAAAACAAGTGGATGCGACAATCACAAACTTCAGATTTATGAATCTCTCTAGAACAAATGTTGGAGATATCTACTATACAGATAACTTCTACTTTGATTTAGACTGGGCAGCCAATACAACAGGCGCAACATTAAAAGAAGGTGACTACTTTACAATCGACCTTCCGGATACAGTTATGTTCTCATCAGATTCAAGTCCTATCGACTTCGATATCTATGACGCTAATGGAACAGGCGCTGTAATTGCGAAAGCACATATCACCGCAGGTACAAATGGTGCAACCGCAAAAATTGTATTTACAAATTGGGTAGAAAATCGCTATAACGTAAATGGTAACATTCAACTCTCTGCTAGATTTGATTTAACACGAGTTCCTGTTAACCAGTCTACCTCATTCACTGTTTCTGTAAATGCTGGTAAGTCTAATATGACTTCATCATCTGGTTCAGTTAACGTAGCTGGCCCACAGGTTTTAACTGATGAATCATTAAATAAGTTTGCTTGGTACGATACAGAAAATCCTCATCTTGCGAACTGGGAAATTCGTATCAATCACAAAAAAGCGACACTATCAAACGTTACAATCCACGATACAATCGTTGGCTCCACCGAAAAAATCTTAAAGGATACAATCCGACTATCTACAGTTCAAATGGATCAGTATGGTAATGATATTGCCGGAACATCTACACCAGTAGACTTAACTGGTAAATTAACAATGTCTGATAACGATCAAACATTTACTATTAATGTAGGAAATGTTAATGGAGAACAGTATCGTCTAACTTACCAATCTACATATACAGAAGGAACAAACCTCAACAACAAACTTACATTAACATCTGTAAATCAAACTTATACATTTGACGCACGCTTCTCAAGAGCTTCCTCTGGTGGTTCTGGTTCTGGTGATCTTGCAAATAAAATCAAGTTAACAAAGGTTGATGAAGACGATAACACTATCACTCTAGCAAATGCTATATTTACAGTCACAAAACCAGATGGCACAACATTTGATTTAACAACAGCTGCCGATGGAACTGTTACTTCTGAAGCTTTGGTACAAGGTACATACAAAGTTAAGGAAAAGACAGCACCTAGCGGATATGAATTAAACGATACAGAATACACACTTGAAGTTACATCTGCAGGTGGTGCATTACAAACAATCACTGATAAGCCAATCAAAACAGATATCTCAGTTACTAAGACATGGGTAGGCCCTAAGGCTGGTCCAGTCACAATTCATTTATTCGCAAACGGAACAGATACAGGTACTACACTTACACTAGATGATTCAAATAACTGGACAGGTAGTTTCTCTAACGTACGTAAGTACGATCAAAGTGGTACGGAAATTCAATACACAGTAACTGAAGATGCCGTAAATGGTTACGACAGTACAATTACTGGTGACCAAACAACAGGCTTTACCATCACAAATACGGAGCAACCAAAGAACGTTAATCCACCAAAGCAGAATGCCACTACACCAAAGACAAGTGATAGCACAAACATCTATCTATACTTCGGTATGTTGTTTGTTGGTATTATCACTAGTGGTTACCTCTTTGCAAAGAGAAAATCATATAGATAGTTAAAAAGCCATTTCTACATAATGGCTTTTCTTTATAAACAAAAGAAAAACTGGAATTTCTTCCAGTTATAGAATTTCGATAAATTTCTTTGTTTCTTCT
>CALBKL010000319.1 GCA_937895985.1 uncultured Solobacterium sp. | reverse complement strand
ACGATAGATAGATGGAACATCTAACCACTTCATATAGTTGGCTACAGATACATTTGCCGCAATCATACAGTCTTCTATGATTCTTTCCGCATGACCACTCATACGTGCATGTACATCAATTGGACGACCCTTCTCATCCACCTCTACGACTGTCTCTGTTCCATCAAAGTCAATCGCACCCTTAGCTGTACGATTTGCACGAATTGCGTCAGCACAATCTCTTAAATCAAAGAAGAGATTGCCTAAATGCTTATACTCTTCCTGTAGTTTTTCATCACCATCAAGAATCTTATTTACATTTGCGTATGTCATACGTTCTGTAGAACGAATAACACTTGGATAGATAGAGTATTCCTCTATCCTACCACTATGATTAACATTCATCTGACATGTAAGTGTCAATCTTTCTACATATGGATTCAAGGAACAGATACCATTACTCAATTCATGTGGCAACATTGGTACAACTCTATCTGTTACGTATGTAGAACATCCACGTGCAAGTGCTTCTTTATCTAAAGCACTATCTTCTGTTACATAATGTGATACATCCGCAATAGAAACCTTTAATACCCACCCATTTTCAACAGGGGTCACACTCACCGCATCATCAAAGTCTTTTGAGTCATCACCATCAATCGTAACGATTGTTTCACCAGTTAAATCCACACGATCTTTCTTATCAATTTCCTGAATTTCCTGGGGAATTGTTTTAACCTCTTCCATAACAGCTTCAGGGAATTGTGGATCAATATCATGGTCAAGCAAAATCGCTAGAATATCTACTCCTGGATCGTCCTTATAACCAATGACACGTTCAACATATACAACAATCGCTGTTCCATACTTCTGTATACGACAAAGAACCTTCATCCCCTCAACAGGAAGAAAATCTTGGTCATATTTTACTGTGATTAATTTATCCTGTAGTTTTTCATCATCAGGAATAAACTTTAATCTCTTTCCACGTGGCAAGAAAGTACCAATAATAAAATCCTTTGCACGTGTAATTACACGTAATACTTCGCCATAGGTTTCCCAAGGTTTGCAGCGGACAAGAACAGTATCCCCATCTAATGCAGTATTTTGATCAGTAGGATCAATCTTAATTGAATCCCTATCTTCACGGTCCACAAAGCCAAGGCCAGATCGATTAACAGAAATCCTACCAGTCATAACACCAGCCTGCTTCTGTGTTAAATATTGGTTATCATCTGCTCTAAATAATAATAATTCACGTTCTAATTCAGATAATGCTTGGCTTACTTTCACGAAATCTGATGAGGAAGTCATCCCAAGTGCACTTAAAATATCGTCCACTCTACGATTCTTCTTTGGATGATTTTCAATATATTCTAATATTCTCTCTTTTAAATTTTCCATAATTCTTCCTTCTGTTACAGTTCATCTTTAACTGTATTTATTCTGTATCTTTGTAATAAGCAATATCTGATAATATGCAATGTTTCTTCGTAAGAAAAAACCGGCTTTCACCGGTTACTTAATCACTCTTATCGCGATAACTAAAGCAAAAAATGCAATTCCAAGTACCAACGTTAGATTAGAAATGACCTTTTCAGATCCTCTTTCTTTAGTGTTGGCAAATAGATTTAATCCGCCATTTCCAGTAAATGCACTAGAAATACCGTCAGATTTTCCACCCTGTAATAGTGATAAAATAATCAGCAAAGCCGATACAATCATTAATATAGCGTTAAGCATCTAAAAAGCTCCTTTCGCTTGCCACAGTATTATAACACCGCTTTATATTGATGTCCAATACCACTTTACTTCTTCTCAGAATCCTCTTCTTCTGATTTCGAAGCTTCTTCATTTACAGCCTCTTCATCCTTAACAGGCTCTTCTGCTACTACAGTTTTCTCTTCTTGGATAGTTTCTTCAGGCTCTAAATCTTCTTTATCAACTGTGTGCTCGTCTTTCACAGACTGCTCTTCCACTGTAACAGTTTCTGCTTCCTTTATAGACTCTTCAAGTTTTGTAGTTTCTTCTTGCTTTACAGGCTGTGGTTCTACTACTTTCTTTGCATCACGGCGTTTAATATAGACAACACCAAGTGTAATAATCGCAAATAAATATAATAGATATCCTATACCAACACCCTGACGAAACGCAAAGATTGGATTCCAAATGATAAATGAAATTAGTGCTATAAGGATAGATTTCTCTAATTTCTGTTCATCTTTTACAAGTACGCCACGAATCACAAATACACCAAGCGCTATCATCGCTGATGCAACGAATGGTCTTGTACCAAATGCAGGTACTGCAATACGAGCGTAACTCATAAATCTCAAGAATGGTGAAATAATTAATGCAATACTCGCTCCTGTTACAACCTTATCTGCTTTATATGCAGCCTGTAACTTTGCAATTAAACTACCTTCAAAACATGGTGTCGTATCAAATTCATCCTTTTTGAAAAATCTTAAATATATAAATATTAGTAAGATAACCAAACTAATATCCGCTAGAATGCGAATAACATTGACTGTACCTAATAAATAAGAATATCCAGATCTAGGAATTGAGAAATTAACAATTCCAAATGATAACCATGAATAAAGATTCTCTACCACACCAGTACCAAAATCCACAAGAGCTTCTGTCTTTTGTAAATTTTCAATTTGCTTTACGAGATGTCCAATTAAACTAAATAGCCATAACAAGTTAACAATTCTAAGTGTAATAAATACTTTTTCATTTTTCTTTAATGTAAACACTATTTCAATGACTGATGAAATCAAAAATAGTGTTGCCATACTAGCCATTGCATATAGATTTAGTTTTCCAAAGCTTGGTAATACTGCAATCTTAAAGAATGAAGCTATAATGATTGCCAACTGGCTGCATAATAATGCAAGGAATACTTTATTAATCAGAGTTTTCTCTTTTATTAAATTTCGAATGAAGTTTTCCATATTATCTCCCCTTTTATATTCATTAAAACCACTATAAAGTCTGGAATGATTCACCTTATCTTTACAGTGGTTTTATTATACATCATTGTTGATTATAAGAAAATTAATACATTATAAATTATTCGAACTTATATCATATATGAAAGCATGCATGCATATTAGAATTGTGGGAAGAAAATTCGTAACAGCCTTGTAAAGTCAGGTAAATCACTCTTTCCATCTCTAATATTCAATGCCAGTTGAACGCTATCTGTGATAATACCATCTACATCTAACACCATAAAGCGTATGATTGATCCAAAGGAATTTGCAGTCCATACATCAACTTTCTTTCCTGCTTTATGTAGATTATCAATTCTTTGTGATGTTGCTAATTCTTCTTCCAACC
>CALBKL010000318.1 GCA_937895985.1 uncultured Solobacterium sp. | reverse complement strand
CCTTAATAGTAATTAAAAATACTCTGTATTCCTCTATTTTATCTTGCATGCACAAGTAAAAACTTTGATGTTCATAAAATAGCTTCTTGTTTGTTAAGTCTGCGAGTCTAGTAAATACTGCATTTTCAGCTCCATATCCAACATAATGGCCGTAGATAATTTTATTCTTGGATTTCGTTTCAAATATCATCGGTGTTCCACATACAGATGATTCACCATCAAAGTTTTTGTAAAGATACTCTTTTCCACCTGTATCAATGACAACCGGTTGAGATACAATTCCTTCCTGCCAATAAATCCATGCCCAAAAGTCAGGGTTCTGTTTCTTTAAGTCATTCCATGCATGCATATTAATACTAAATTTTTCATTTTCTTTTTGTGGTTGTATTTTCATAGATAACATTTGAACCTTCAGTTGTTCATCCTCTAATACTCTCCACTTTCTTGCATAGATACATACACCAAATAACATAACCAATATGCATAATGAGACCTTAATTTTGATTAACATCCCTATTACTTATGCATTCGCTTTGTTGAGAAAATAGTCCATACAACACCAATGACTCCTCCAATCACACAGAACCATACACCATAGTGAATTCCTACTCCGGTTGGAATATCTTTTTCCTTTTCATCTGCCACTGTCATTTCAACAGGTTTTTCTGGACTAAAGTTTTGTGCAGAAAGATGTTTAATTTCATATTTTTCAACTGAAATCTCATATCCTTTTGGAGCTTCTGTTTCCATCATATACATTCCTGATGCGGCATATGGCACCACAAAATCAACATAACCATTCTTATCCGTTACACCAACTGTACTTCTTCCGTATATATCCATTGCGATAGCTCCATCAGAATGGAAGACTGTAAATTCAGTATTCTCAAGAACTGTATCATAATCCTCTGCATCTACCTTCTTTACACGTACATAAACCCTCTTCTTACGATCAATCGCCTGAATGAGTTGTGGTTTATCTTTTGTGCCTGTTGCAGTAAATACAATATCTTGGTCCATACGTTCATATCCAAATGGTGCTTCTACTTCATGTAAGATATAACTACTTCCACCTTTTACATGTTGTCCAATGTCATAAACCTCTTCCTCTGTAGTAACCAAACGGTGTATGATCTTTGGATTATTGTTTTCATCTAATACTGGTACATATTCTTGATTTTCATTAAGAGTAGCCTCATAAATATCTAAGATAGCACCCACAACTGTATGACCATCTTCATCTACCTTCTTTAATGAGATATCAACAGTTAAATCAACCATTTGAATCTTAATAGGTTCTGTAGTAGTTGGATTGTATTTCGGGACTGTAAACTGGATTGTTGAGGCACGATGCACACCATTTACTATCTCTACTTCTTCTAATTCATATTGTTCACCTGCATGCAGGTTATTTAGGTGCATAAATTCTGATGTAGTTACTCCATCATTTGGTAAAGGCACAAACTCCCCAGTTGATAGTTTTTTTAGTTGTAAACGTACACCACTTACAGCTTTACCAGCTTCATTTATTTTCTCAATCAGGTATTCAACCGGTTTATCAATCATTTCAACCGCTAGCACTGATCCATCTGGATTTACTGTAAATGTAATATCATCTGCATAGTAGTATCCATCTGCTGTCATTTCTTCATGAAGTGTATACTTCTTTCCTGTTGTTAATCCTGCAATCTTATGTGCTACTTGATAAGCGGATACCCACTCATCAACAATTGTATTTTCTTCATCTAAAATGCGTAATTTAGCACCAGGTGTTTCAGGACTTCCCGTAATCATCGTTTTGGTAATTTCTGTCTTTGTAATTTGATTTGTAATTGTAAGATTACGGTGAATCGTAGCAGTCACATCATCGACTTCCACAAACTGTACAGGATATGTTGTTTCATCTAATACAAGTCCATCAAGTGTCTTTATTTCTTGTACTACATACTTGCCTAAAGGAATCTTCTCCACTAAAGCATATCCATTTTCATCTGTTATAAATTCTGTAAACACATGACCTTTCGGTAATATCACAGTTCCATGCATTGGCTCGATAATATCTTCGTCAGCAATCATCCTAAAAACAATACCAGCCAAACTTTTTTCTGTTACTAAATTACGGTCACTTTGATATTCTTCTACTTTCTTTTGTAGTTCTAACTGTCCATAGATACGATTATTCTTTACTTCGACTGTAATATATTGATTATTTTCTTCATCTACTTTTACAACATTCTCTTGTTGTAATGTAAATGGAATCTCCTGCAGTTCTCTTGTAAATCCTACTGGACTACTAATTTCTTCAATTGTATAACTGCCTGGCGCTAACTTTAGTGGAGTTGTGATTGTACCACCTTCTTGTACGACGCAGAATGTTCCCTTAGGATATTTTATTTCTTCTTTTGTGCTTGTTTGAAATGTATCATAACTATTCTCTCCAATACGTTGAACGATATAGTTACCATTTGCGTCTTTGATTTTGAACCCTGCAGAATGGAAATCAATGATTTCGTTTGTTTCTGTGTCCTTCTTTACAAGACGTACATAATATTCCTTTGAGATATTGCTGATCTCATATTTTATGTCAGGTTGATTTTCATGAGATACTTCGAATACAAAATCTTCCTTCAATAGTTCAATTTCACTATCCTTAGCTCCTGTTTGACGTACGGTATATTTTCCATATGCTAATTCCCCTGATTTTGCATTACCCTCTTCATCTGTCGTAATAATCGCATATTCTTTTGGTGTAAATTCTGATAAGTGTTGACTTGCCTCTTCAAAACTTCCAAAACGATCAATATACTTTTGTAAGATTGCAGTAAATGTAGCACCCTGTTCATTTGTGGCAAGTGCCGATTGATTTTTATCTACAAATAACTTATGAATACGAAATTTGCCTGTGATTACATCATCTAAGACATCCAGTGTGATGTGATTCGTATGATTTGGTAATTGATTAAATAAAACAATCTTCTTTTCTGTATCTAGCTTATATCCAGTTGCTGCTGTTACCTCTTTGACGGAATACTGATGTGAATAATAGAGCCCTTGAATTGTATTAGAAATACCACTTTCATCAATGTTTAACATTCCTACTGGTTTTTGCATTGTTTCATCAAATAATTCATAACTCGTTTTTACAAATGATTCTGCAGCACCTTGTGGCTGTTGTAGATTTGTATCGATATCACGCTTGATTAAGCTAATACTTGTCCCTACAGCGTGTAGATTAATCTCTGCACTATCCACACGTAACTTCCCTGCCTTAATTACATCTTGATTAATAGATGAACGATAGATAATCTGATTTTCTCCACCTTCATCATTACGAGATAATAGTTTATTGATAAAGCGAATCTTTGCCTGCTGGCCCATGGCAACTTTGACATAGAAGTCATTTCCTACAACTGTAGATACAGGATCTCCATTCACATCTACAAGTGTTCCGTTTTCAACAACTACATCAAAGTTATCAAGACTACCATTTGTATTTACTACATGTACTGGTACGTTGCCATCAATTTCACCAGTAAAGAAACTGCCCTCCTTCACGTTCTGGTTATACTCCATAACTTGAAGATTTGGCATGAAACGTAACTGTTCTACAAGTGATCGAATTTCATTTTTCTTTTGTGTCGTATCAATCGTTGCACGTGTAATATTGGTTGTACCTAAATATTCCCAAATTAAATCCTGCGCAGCCAAGTAACGTTCATTTGTCCTTTCACCATCAAAGCCATATCCAAAGAATGCATATGCAAGCATGATATTTTGATCAAGTTCAGACATCTTAGTCCATCCTGGATCTTCTCCTACATAGCCAATTGGATGATAGATGTCTGGTATTTTTGGCTGTATACAGTATGCGGGGATTCCATCCGCACGCAAGAAATGTGACTCTGGCGTATCATAGGCAATTCCATCTACATAATAGATTTGTCTACCCGGTACATCTGTACAAGTTATTGTTGTACTGTCTGCATAAACATGTAAGTATGGTATCAGCGTAAACACCATTAGCACTGACATGATTCGTAGAATCAAATTTTGAATTTGTTTCTTAATCTTTTTTATCTTCATATGAGTTCCTCCCTACTCACTTATGTATAGAAAAAAAGTCTGTACATTCCTGTGCCAACTTTATGCCAATCTAAAAATCTTTATATTCAATTGAGATAATCTCATCAAACTGTATGATTGTACGATCTTTAAAAATAATCTTTTTTTCTATATCGTCAATACGATGCAAATATTTCTCAACTGTTTGATAACTACCACCATTCTTTTTTAAATCCTGCAAGAAATACATAACTTTAATCAATGGTTTTTCTTTTTCATGAACATGCAAAAATTCAAGTTTATGTTTTAATTCTTCTATTTCTGTTTCCGATAACTCAATACGTCGTTGTGTCATTCTTGAGGATTCGCGAATTAAATCTTCATAGCCTGTGAGTGCCGCAAACGGCATAAACTGGGCTGCTCTTTCTGAAATCGACATCTTACGATGTATCTTAGATACTGGAGGTTCTAGATACAGCATATCTTCATACTTTTTATTCATGCCTTATGACCTCCAATCTGATTATTTCGTTCTACAGCTGTAGCACCTTCTTCTAAATCTCTCCCTTTTAATAGTTTATTCTTCCCATATTTATGCTTGATAGATAAAATTGCTTGTTGTAGTTGGTGGTCCTTTGTTTCATCTACTTTTGTTATCTTTGCTTTCGCGGTTGGTGGTGCGAATAAATCTAGTTGCGTAGCTTCTATACGCTTCTTAGCATCTTCCTCACTGATGATACTCATAAATGCGATTGTTATCTTACGCACCAACAATCTTGCATCAACAATCTTATCAAATAGCCGTTCTACAGCTTCCATAATCTCTTTCGAGAATGAAGTATGATGTGACAAATTCATAGTGCCATTTGTTGGTTTTGGAACCTCTCTACCATACCAATCTAGTGCTGTTTGAATATCCATCGATACTTCACAATCCTTTAAACTTTCCGCATCGTAACTAATGTATAGACCAACTTGTTTGGTAGTCATCTTCCTAGCAACCAAATCCAAAATCAATTGTTCTGTCATTTCCTTTGTGACCAGTTTTGCTTTCGAAAACGTATATCCAGACATCAATACTTGCCCTGAACTAAAACTATGATTGCTTGGTTGATAATGCTTAATTGCATGCATGGTGCAAGTTTCACATCCCCATGCATGATCAATCAGTAATTCTGCATTTATTCCAAATAGTTTATATAACAATTCTTCATTTAAATACTCGCTTTCCTTACCAATCGAACATCTTGCGATATCCCCCATGGTATACATCCCATGTTGTGCAAGCTTGCGGACATAACCTCTACCCACTCGCCAAAAATCAGTTAATGGTTGATGGTCCCACAAAAGCTTTCGATATTTGATTTCATCTAGTTCACCGATACGAACACCATATTGATCTGCTGGAAGATGTTTTGCGATGATATCCATCGCAACTTTCGCAAGATATAAGTTTGATCCAATGCCAGCAGTTGCTGTAATTCCTGTCTCTTCATAGACAGCTGATATCATCATTCTCGCTAGTTCCTCTGCTGTCTTATGATATGTTCGCAAATATCCCGTCACATCCATCATCACTTCATCAATCGAATATACATGGATATCCTCAGCAGCAATATAACGCAAGTAAATATTATAAATCTTTGCACTATATTCAAGATATTTCGCCATACGAGGCTGCGCGATAATATATGTCATTTTATATTCAGGATGACTTTCTAATATATCCCGATTCCATTCCTCTTTTATAAATTGTTTTCCATGTAACTTACTTTGACGTTCACGATTAATTTCCTTAACCTTCTGTTCCACTTCAAAAAGTCTAGGTCTACCCGACACACCTAGTTTTTTTAGTGATGGTGATACCGCAAGACAAATTGTCTTATTCGTACGTGAAGTATCAGCTACTACTAGATTTGTTGTAAGTGGATTTAAATTACGATCCTGGCATTCTACAGATGCATAGAACGACTTTAAATCGATTGCAATAAATGTTCTTCTTTCACTCATAAATTTATCTCTGTAGATACTATTATAACGTAAAAAAAAGACAAGTTATAACTTGCCTTAACATCCGGTTCCGTCAATATTACATGACTGTCCAGACTCTACTACACCTACTTTTGAAATTTCTTCTCCTTTTAACCATTCTTCATAGTCAAAACAAATCGATCCATCTTCTAACACAAGTGTTGGGATACCGATATATCCTTCTCTTTTCGCATCATCATACGCTTCAGAATGATCACGTAAAGCTAGAAATTGTTTTAGTGCGCGAATCGATCCAGTAATGTCGATATATTCAAACGCAATATTATTTTTTTCTAGAAATTCTTTGCATGAAACGCAATGTGGACAAAGTGGACTACCAAAAACCTTTATCATAATAAGCCTCCTATATTATTTATTCTAGCGTATAACCATTTACTTACCAAAAGAATTAAATAAAAAAAACGAATTTTCATTACATTCGTAACTACTCAGTCGTTTTTAATAATATTTTTACTTGCTTGAAATCAGTTCATTTAACTCAGCTATCTCTTTTACTACTTCCTGACTAGGATTTGATCTTGCATAGTCTTTCAAGTATCCTAAAGCTTTTGAAAATTCTCCTTTTGCTTTATATGCAATTCCTATTCCAAGTTTTGCTTCTGCCTGACTAGGTGAAGTTGCCAATATTCTATTGTAATAATCTATAGACTGATCATAATATCCCAGAAGTCTTGAACCTATAGCTACAACAAATAGATTTCTTATATCTCCTGACACATCTTTTTTTGCAAGATTTACAGCTCTTTCATAAAGTCCATCCTTAAAATAAAGCTGACTAAGCTGATAAATTGAGCTTGCATTCTTTTTTGCAAGAACTGCACTTTCATAACTGTTATATGTTTTAAACTTTGAACCGTCTGAAATATCATCTGTCTGAGTTACAGGTGCTGTTCCTGTATCTTCAGCTTTTGGTGCCGCCTCCGGATCCTTTGCTGCTTCCTGATTTTCAGTATTATCTGTTGCTTGGGAAGTTCCAGTATCTGGAGTATTATCTGTTTTTTTTCCTCCAGGATTGGCTGTAGTACTTTCTGTTTCCTTTTGTACTTCATTTGCCTTTTCAGCTAAGCTTTCCCTTACCATTACAACACTTCCCAATATTAGTACTGTCTCTTATACACATCTGACGCTGCCGACGAAGAGGA
>CALBKL010000317.1 GCA_937895985.1 uncultured Solobacterium sp. | reverse complement strand
CAATAGTTCAAAGAATAAAATTAAAAAAGTTGGAAAAAATAATGAATTTTATTTGATCTGGAGGATGTATGAAGACATATATTGGAATTGACTTAGGTGGTACAAATGTACGTGTTGCGAAAGTAACTGAATTTGGTGAAGTGCTATCCCAAGTAAAGGGACCATCATACGGTATGGAAGGGCCAACAAAGGTCATGTCTAACCTCAAAGAAATGGTAAGAGAGATTCCAGGATGGAAAGATTGTTCTGCGATTGGTGTAGGTGTACCAGGACCAGTTGATAAGAAGTCTGGAAGTATGGTATTAAGCACAAACCTAAAGGGATTTACAGGTTATCCGTTTGCGGATGAACTATCCAAGGAATTTGGTATGCCAGCATTTGTGGATAATGACGCAAACGTAGCAGGACTTGCGGAAGCCTTGGTAGGTGCTGGTAAAGATAAGAGTGTTGTTTACTATGTAACAATTTCTACTGGTATTGGTGGAGCACTCATTGTTGATGGAAAGACAGTAAGTGGTAAACATGGTTTTGGTGGTGAAATTGCGAATATTATTATTGACCGCAACCGCGAAAAGTTTAATAACCTAAATGCTGGTGCCGTTGAAAATGAGGCTAGTGGTACACATATCACACGTAAGGCGAAAGAAGTGATTCAAGATAAAGAAATCTTGCATGCAGGTAATGTATTTGATTTAGCTGATGCAGGAGATGAAAGAGCTATCAAGATTGTTGAAGAAGCCACAAAGGATTTAGGTCAAATGTTTGCGACAATCGCATGTGTATGTGACCCAGATATCTTTGTTATCGGTGGTGGTATGACAAAATCTGCAGATAAGTTCTTACCTGCAGTGATTGAGAACTACAAAGCAATGTCTCATACAGCTTTGCATAACACACCATTTGTGATTGCGACGCTAGATGAACCTGGCATTATCGGTGCAGCAATGTTACCGATGAGTGAGGGTATTTAATAGAGGAGTTTTATGTTTCATATTTCTGATTGTAAGAAATATACGCGCTGTCCCCGCTTATTTCTAAACGAAATGCAAGCGGAAAAGAGAAAGTTTCAGCCATTTGTAAGATTGGATGAAGAGGTTAGTGAGCTAGCTTGTAATAAGCTAGGTGTAACTAACCATTTTCTTGGTAAACAGGGTGATGACGCTAGCTTAGCTATGAGTGCTTTACAGGAATATGACTGGCTTGTCAAAGCACGTTTTGAATACAAACAATTACGTATTAAAGCACCATTCTTACATCGCAATCAAGATGGATGGGATCTGTATTTTCTATTTGTTGGTTTATTTCCACATGCGGATGATATGCAGTTCTATTGTGATACGGTATGGGTATTAGAGGGATTAAATATTAGAATCAAAGATATTTATATGATCCATCTTAATAAAAACTACCGTAGAGGAAAAGAATTAGATCCACATGAATTATTTATCGTCAGTACATCTTTCTATAATGATAAAAATAATCCTACAGTAGATATCAAAGAAGCCATCTATGATAACTTACATGATTTGCATTATTTATTACAGCAGATGGAATCCTGTACGTTTGAAACGGTAGGAGAACCAATCCGGAAACCACAATGTATGACACGTCAAAAATGTTTATACTATGATGATTGTTTCCCACACGAAAAACAGTTACCGGATAATTCTATTTTGACACTGATTGCTTCAAGATTTAAGCGACAGATGTATGAAGAAGGAAGATTATATCTTAGAGATGCAGATCCAGAACGTATCGAAGGTTCTTCTCAACAGTTTGCGCAAATCCAAGCAGACCGAAATGGTGGACAATATGTTGACTACAATGCCTTGGCAAACTGGTTAGGTTACATTCATTATCCGATTACCTGTATTGATTTTGAATGGGAGCGTTTTGCGATTCCACCATATGAAGGAATGAATCCGTATGATGTATTGCCATTTGAATATTCTCTACATATCATGCATGAAGATGGTAGAATCGAGCACGAAGTCTATCTCAATATCCATGATAACCGTAAGGACATGGCAGAACATTTAATTCATTCGATTCCTAAGGAAGGAACGGTACTTGCTTATAACGCAGAAGGTGCTGAAAAGATTCGTATTCAAGAGTTAGCAGATATGTATCCTGAATACGCAAAGGACCTATTACACATCAATGCACGCATGGAAGATCTACAGTTGCCATTTTCAACAGGTGTTATTTACGATACACGGATGAAGGGACAGTGGTCATTAAAAACCATTATGGCAATGATGGATGATCCAGGCTATCATGACCTAGATATCCAACAAGGTATGGACGCTGTATTTGAATGGCGTAATTTAGATAAGAATATTGATAATGAAGATATTGAAAAGAGTATCGCTGACTTAAAGGCATATTGTGGTATGGATACCTATGCAATGACAGTTGTACTAAAATGGCTATTTGAATTGGTTCAAAAAACTTCACTGTAAAAGGTGAAGTTTTTTATCACGGAATATTCACATCGAATACAAAAATAATCTGATTTATGATGTATAATATAGACATAAATACAAGAAGTGCGAAGAGTATCATTGAAAACAATTATAGTTGTTTTGAGTGTATCTCAAGCACATACAGGAGGTATTGTATGAGATTTGAAATTGTAGGTAAGAATATCGATGTTACACCAGCAATGCGCGCAAAGATTGAGGAGAAATTATCAGCTTTAGATAAGTACTTACTCATCGATGAAAACACGATTGCGCGTGTACTTGCCAGAGTTTATCCAAACTCTCAGAAGGTAGAAGTTACAATCCCATCACGTGTAGGTATTTTAAGAGCAGAAGTTGTAAATAATGACTTCTATGCTGCAGTAGATTTAGCGATTGATAAGTTAGAAGACCAAATTCGTCGTCAAAAGACTAGATTAAATAAAAAGCATCGTGAGCATCTTGCAAATGCGTTTATTGACTCACAACTTGTGGAAGAAGAGAATTCTATTCCAGTAAAGACAAAGACAGTAAACGCTGAAGAAATGGACCTTGATACTGCTATCATGAAGATGGAATTAAGTGGACATAACTTCTACATCTATACAGATGATGAAACAGAAACTGTATCTGTTGTATATCGTCGCTCTAGCGGTGGATATGGCTTGCTAGAGGGAAGTAAATAACATGATTCATTGATCGGGAGAAGTCCCGATTTTTTTATAGGAAAGAAAAGTACAGAGAATCTGGAATAAAGAGATAAAAAGGATAGTAATACTGGAAATTTAAACACTGTAGCAGGAAAGTCATTCATACTGTGTATATAGGTTTGAGGGGATCTATGTCACATGAAATTACAACGTTTACCATACGATGAGAAAGTTAAACTATTAGAGAGTTTAGGAAGAATCTATCGCCGGGAGAAAACGCGAGAGTTAATTGGCGATAGTCATGAAGTTCATGAAAGAACAGCTACCTATGTTCAAAAAGGGATAGGACATATGATTGAGCATGTGATGGAGAATTGTTCTTCAGATACTGTATGCATTATCAAGCATGATTTTCTAGATCAATCACCAAGAAATTGGTACTGTAACTACTATGCAAAATCATCATATTATCGATTAAAAAAAGAAGCGGTTGAAGAATTCGTTCGTTGCCTAGATATTTGAAAAATGTTAAAATGAACTACAGATATAGATGTTAAAAATGCTGTATTGATGCGGAAATTCTTACTTTTTATTTTTGAATAAAATGTAACCGTTTCCATTACTGTAAACAGATATATCCTATACAACCAGGAGGTTCTAAAACATGTTGAAAGGTATAGCAGCATCACAGGGAATTGCAATTGCAAAAGTATATAAGTTGGAACAACCAGTTCTTAAGATTGTACAGACAAGCGCAAATCCAGAGGACGAATTAAAGAAGTTGGATAGTGCATTTACAAAGACAATCGCTGATATTGAACAGATTAAAGAAGTCGCATCAAAGACATTAGCAGAAGAAGAGTTAGCTATTTTTGATGCACATCTTATGATGATAGGTGACCCAGAATTCCGTGCTTCAATTGAAAATGAAATTACATCAAATTCAGTGAATGCTGAATACGCAGCAGATTGTGTATCTAAGATGATGATTTCTATGTTTGAAAGCATGGATGATGAATACATGCGTGCAAGAGCGGCAGATATTAAAGACGTATCATTCCGCTTACTATGCAATATTACAGGAAATGAAATTCCTAACTTAAGCACATTAAATGAACCAGTAGTTGTAGTTGCTAAGGACTTAACACCATCTGATACAGGTTCCTTAAATAAGGAATTCGCAAAGGGATTTGCGACTGAAATCGGTGGACGTACAAGCCATAGCGCTATCATGGCGCGTTCCTTAGAGATTCCAGCAATCGTTGGTGTAACGGATATCTTAAATACATTAAAATCTGGTGATTTAGTTATCTTAGATGCAATCAATGGTGAAGTAATCACGAATCCAACAGAAGAACAGATTGAGGAATATACAAAGCGTGCTGAAGAGTTCCGTTCAAATAAGGAAGCTCTAAAGGCTCTAAAGGATAAGCCATCCGTATCTGTTGATGGTCATAAGGTTGAACTTGTTGGTAACATTGGTTCTCCAGCTGACGTTGATGCGGTAAAGGCAAATGGTGGTGAAGGTGTAGGTCTATTCCGTACAGAATTCCTCTACATGAAGAGTGAAAATGATTTCCCTAACGAAGACATGCAGTTTGCGGCATATAAATCAGTTCTTGAAGGTATGAATGGCAAGCAAGTTGTTATTCGTACACTTGATATCGGTGGTGATAAGAAGTTAAGTTACTATCAGTTTGAAGAGGAGATGAACCCATTCTTAGGTGTTCGTGCTGTTCGTTTCTGCTTATCACGTAAGGATATCTTCCGTGTTCAGTTACGTGCACTATTACGTGCTTCTGCATTTGGTAAGTTATGTATCATGTTCCCGATGATTGCGACTGTCGCAGAATTCCGTGAAGCAAAGTCTGTATATGATGAAGAACGTGCGAAGTTAATCGCAGAAGGTGTAACTGTCGGTGATGTACAAGTCGGTATCATGATTGAAATACCTGCTGCAGCAGTACTTGCGGATCAATTAGCAAAGGAAGCTGATTTCTTCTCCATCGGTACAAACGACTTGATTCAGTACTCTATGGCTGCTGACCGTATGAGTCAGCCAGTATCTTATCTCTATCAGCCATTAAACCCATCTGTATTACGTTTAATTAAGATGGCTATCGATGGTGCACACAAAGAAGGTAAGTGGTGTGGTATGTGTGGTGAAATGGCTGGCGATGAGTTAGCTGCACCAATCTTACTTGGTTTAGGATTAGATGAGTTCTCAATGAGCGCGACATCTATCTTACCAGCACGTAAGATTATCAATTCCTTGAGTTATGCTAAGATGAAGGAACTAGCTGAAAAGGCAGTCGCTTCCTCTACAGAAGCAGAAGTTGTAGAACTAATCAAGAATACAATTTCAAAGTAGTCTAATATACAACGCTGTATAAGCTAAACTTATGCGGCGTTTTTTATATTTGATATAGAAAAAAGCAGTAGTGTTTGAGATTTCCAAACTGTACTGTATGATGCTAGTAATGAGCCATAGGGGGAAGAGATGAATCATAAGAAGATGCTTGCGATGATTTTGGTATATGGGTTATGTGGGATAGCTGCGAATCTTGCACATCCTGTAACACCAACACTGTTTAATATGCATGGCTTTGGTAGTAAAGTATTTGGCTATGCATTTTCAATGATGTCATTTGCTAGTTTTACATTTTCCTATTTATGGTCAAATCTGTATCAAAAGATATATGCAAAATATATTGTTGTATTCAGTTGTTTCTGTTATGCAATTGCACAGATTTTATTTATAAATGCGCATACAACGACTAGTTTACTATTTGCTAGATTTCTTGCAGGTGCCTTTGTGTCAGGTCTTATGATAGGGATTCCTTTCTACATGATTCAATTTGTGCCAATGAGCGATCGCTCTTCAATTATCACTAAGGTTGCAACTGCCTTTAGTTTTGGTGGTACACTGGGATACTTTTTAGGTGGTCTTATTGGTAATACAAATATATACATATCTCTATATACGCAAGTATCAGTTTTAATCATCAGTGGAATAGCGTTCTTCTTTATCATGGAGAAAAATGAACTGAATACTCGTAAGCAAGCCAATACAGAGAAAGTCATCCTAACATATGGTCAATATATTGCATTAGCCTTAACATTCTTAGTTTGGGTATCCTCAACATCTTTAACCCAAACCTATGCATTCTATCTCATTAATATTTTAAAAGTAAAACCGGTTATTAACGGTATTACAAAAGGTGTTGTAGGTATTATTGCATTATTCTTAAATCTCTTTGTGACAATACGTTTATTAAAATCTCGCAAAAAGGAAAAGTTCTTTAAGATTTACTTAGCGATTGTTGCGTTTATGTATTGCGTATTATTGTTAAACTTTAGATTTGATTTAGGCTTTATTATCTCAGGAATTATTATCATGAGTTTAGAGACGATGCATTTGCCAATCCTGCAGGCAATCTGTATTGCGTACAGTCAAAATGAAAGTAAAACAGAAGAAAAGCAAAAAACAAAAGAACAGGAAATTTTAAGATAAGGGGAGGGCAATCTCCCTTTTGCCATGAAAGGAGATAAAAACATGGATTACAAAGCAATGAGAAATCAAATAGAAGATATGGTAAATGATAACCAC